>NZ_NESP01000002.1 GCF_003063475.1 Limnohabitans curvus | reverse complement strand
GTTGCACAAACGATACTCACACTGGTCACATTGGCTGTTACACCCGCGCCGCTACCAGAGTTGTTTGCGACTGAACAAACTTGTCCCGTGGGTTGCGTGCCAACGGTTATGTTGTAGCTCCCGTTAAAAGCAACGGTTTTATTGAAAAGGAAACTCCCATCTGCAGCAACCGTTAATGTATCCGATGCGTTATTTACCAAAATAACTTGCTGGCCAGCGTTTAGTCCCGAAATATACCCACCTATAGCGTAGGTTCGGTCATTAAATTGACTACTCCCACCGCAGGCACTGAGGAAAGAAAATGTGGCGAGAGTTAGAAATGAATAAAAAGACCTACGCTGATCTGAATTCTGGAAAAGGGGGAAAATTGACATGTTGATCTTCTTTCAGGCAGTTCGCGTACTAGTATGTAATCATATGATACATATCTAGCGGCCAAAAATGTTATCGTACAGATATATTTATCACCTCGAGATGCTCAGAGTACAATTTTTGCTCAGCAGGTTCACTCAACTGAAAGATCGGGTCTTAGGACTGTAAATCGCTTATGAAAATGACAATTCGAAAACTCACTACTCTCTTTCTTGTCATCACTGCAAATGCTGTTTGCGCACAAGAGCCCCCCTCAACGTTTTATGGCGAGGTAGGACAGCTTCCTTTGGTTGTCAGGTTCTCAGATGCATCCAAAGTCACCCCAAAACTGGTTCGCAGCCTCATCGGAATTAACATTACGGAAAACTTCGCTGTCGAAGGAGTGTTGGGTGTAACCCTCAATAAAGATGAGGATGTCACAGCCACTATGGCCGGCACATTTTTGAAATCACATTTAGCCATCAATGAAGATGTCACATTCTTTGGCCGATTGGGCGTGAATAGAACAATGTTGGGGGGAGTCGCCAATGGTTCTATAACCAGAACTGCATATGGAATCGGCTTACAGACTCAACTCACAAGAGATTTCTACGGCCAATTTGACTATATGATCTATGGCAAAAGTCCCAACTCCGAGTCTGTTCGAGGTGCTACTTTCTCAATTGGTACTCGTTTCTAATTCAACTTGGGCTCATCTCGCTAAGGCGGACAAAGTCAAGCCCCAGATTGGCGAACTCAAACGCATCGAGACTAACGCCGCCAGATGGCTGGAGCTAAAGGTTCGATTGTGAAAGTCTTCGGTGTAATCAAGAGTATCGACCTGAGCTCAAGGTTTTGGTTTTATAGATGCGCTTGCGTACAACAATTACTTCGACGAACTCATGTTCGGGGGCAAGATTCAACCAAAATCACAAGTGGAAGGGCCGCTGAGGCAATTGGCTCTAGATGGTCCAGGCATCATGGATGCTTGCCATTATTCATGTCAAAGTTTTTTTCTTGAAGGTACTTATCGTCCGCTAAGCTTAAAGAAGTGGGCTTTTACGAGCCTAAAACGTTGGTGTACGGGAGATCGCTCATTGCTTGGGACGAGACACCTCAACAATTTCACAAAAGTTAATGCGTAACGCCGCGACACGCGATGGCAAGCTTGAAAATCGGCCGATGGTCGCTCAGTCGAAGCAGAGTTGGAGCTGGAAGGCCCAAATTGGCCAAACTTACAGAACCTCGCGTCTGCACGAATACTTCTAAGGCCTACTAGAGGGCGAATCCATGACTCACAAAGGCGGGAGGTCGCAGAGGACCTCAGCAAAACTCATCTGTAGGTCGAAATAAGCCCCATCTTAGAAATCGCAATTGGGGCAATTGATGGTCAAACAAATTGCAACTCGGTGCGGATCGATTTCCCCAGATGATCCCTCCATGCGTATGCACACGAAGTCATCTACCAGACCCTCTTCAAAGTTTCTCAAACTCACACGTGAAATGCCTCATCAATCGTGGCTCTTTGGTGATTTTATAGCCACCAAGTCTTTTTTTCACTTTGCTTAGCTCTTCAAACACCTCAACAACGTAATCAGCATGAGATTGCGTGTATGTCCTTCTCGGAAAAGCAAGTCGCACCAGATCCATACTCCCTGGTATCTCTGTTCCGTCAGGCTGCCGTCCAAACATTACTGTCCCAATCTCGCAACCTCGAATACCACCCTCCTCGTATAACGCAACGGCTAACGACTGCCCTGGGTACTCGAGAGGTGGGATATGTGAAAGCCAGCTACGCGCATCAACAAAGACTGCGTGCCCCCCTGCAGGCTTGACGACAGGCACTCCTAGCTTGGATAAGCGCTCAACAATGTAACTGTTAGTTCGAATCCGATACCGCAAATAATCCTCATCAACAATTTCACTCAAGCCTTGCGCTAGAGCTTCAAGATCTCTCCCCGCCAATCCACCATATGTGGGGAAACCTTCGGACCGGATCAGTTGGTTACGTGCCTGCTCGGCTAAGTCATCATCATTCAATGCCAGCCAGCCTCCAATGTTGCCAAATGCATCCTTTTTGGCGCTCATCGTCATCACATCAGCCTCAACAAAACAGTCTCTCACAATGTCCGGAATACTCCGATCTTGTTGTCCTTGTTCACGCTCTTTGATAAACCATGCATTCTCAGCAAACCGGCATCCATCAATTACAAAAGGCTTGCCGTACTTTCTAGCCAGGGCCGCCGTTCCTCGGATGTTGGCCAAGCTGACGGGCTGTCCACCTCCTGCATTGTTTGTGATTGTGATCATCACACACGGCACAGTTTTTCCGTACTGCTCCAAGTACTTGTCTAGGCGATACAGGTCCATATTGCCTTTGAATGGATGCTCGTTCGATGGATCTAAGCCCTCTGCAATCACTAGATCATGGCCTACCGCACCCGAAGCCTCTATATTGCCCCTAGTCGTGTCAAAGTGAGTGTTGTTAGGAATATTTTTTCCTGAGCCACCAAAAATCGAAAACAAAATTGCCTCCGCTGCTCGACCTTGATGCGTTGGAATTACATGCTTAAAAGGCATCAAATTCTTCACTGCTTTCTCGAAGCGATAAAAAGAGGGTGACCCAGCATAACTTTCATCCCCCCGCATGACAGCCGCCCACTGCGCAGCACTCATAGCACCAGTACCACTATCCGTCAACAAATCTATCAATACATCTTCTGAATGCAAGCCGAACAAGTTGTAATGCGCGCAAGCCAGCCTCTCTTCACGCTCTTGACGCGACAACATGCGAATGGGCTCTATAGACTTGATACGAAATGGCTCAATAATCGTTTTCATGGGAATAACTCCTCTCAAGCCCCCCATCTGATCGCAGCAACGTAATGCGAAGGAGGCCAGCGTCGCGGTTGCCCAAAAGACCGCGCCCGACGCACATTCGCTGCATTACAATTATAATTAACTATTTATTTACTTTCAATCTAAACTTTTGTATTTATTTTAACCGTTAATGAGATAACTGAAAATTCGCACCCTACCCTATGTGGATCGGCTATTGGTTGAAGACTCTGCATTCACCAGTTCTGACAGCCCAAGAGCCCATTCCACATTGAGCCCGAACGTGTGTTCTTTGCTTCTTATTAAAACAAAGACATTTGTTTTTAGTCATCTGCAGGGGATACGAATCCCCGCGGGCGCACTCTGAAAAGCAAACGGGTTCAAGAACTGTCTTCGCCAAAACAGCGTGCAATCCACTTCGTTCAAGTTCGCCTCATCGCAAACGAACTGCCATTCTTTTTCGATAGTGCCCACTTGCTGATTAACGATACGAATCGCATCCTCTTTCTCGATCAAAAACGAAGGTGCTGCGGCAATGCAAGTAGCTAACTGACTGCTGCGATCACGCTTGTGTATGAGCATGGCTTGCGAAGCCTGCTGACCTGCGCGTAATTGCGGGCATATGTCATAGGCGGGCGTCAAAGTCAACTGATTGCCATCCCAAAACGCTGAGTGATTTCGTGCATGATCATCGGTATTGCCACACAGTACGTTAAGGACCATACGAGAGAACAGCTCGCGCAATGTGGCGTTTGGATTAGCAAAACATCTTTTCCCATCGCCGAGCGCAAATGCACGGTTGCAGCATCCAGACCTTCTTTGGTAAGCAAACCTGCGACAACGGGTTCTGCTGCATCAGGCAACCTTTTCTGACAGGGGCGCTTCAATGACCGCCAAAGAAAATGAATCGTGTCATAAACAAGATTGCTATCAGCCATGCTGCTGGATGAACATCTCTCCATTGCCCTGTAAATAGCTTCAATGTTGTGTAAGAAATAAATCCGAAGGCCAAACCATTCGCGATAGAAAACGTAAAAGGCATCGCAAATACGGTCAAAGCGGCAGGTATCGCCTCGGTAACGTCCTCCCATTTCACATGAGATAACTCAGACAACATCAACCCAGCAACATAGACCAATGCGGGCGCCGTTGCATACGCGGGCACTACCGTAATCACCGGGGCGAAGAACAAAGCACACAAGAAAAGAACACCAATCGTTAACGCAGTCAATCCTGTTCTTCCACCCGCTTGAATGCCTGCGAGACTCTCTATGTATGCAGTTGTGCTGCTTGTACCCAATGCAGAACCACCCAGAATGGCAACACTATCTGCACTCAAGGCTCTGTTAATACCATTGGGTCTACTCAAAAGCCCCGCGCGTCTAGCCACTCCGGTTAAGACACCGGTAGCATCAAATATCTCTACCAAGACGAATACCAAGACCACATTAAAGATACCTTTACTCCATGCTTGGGCAACATCCAATTGCATAAAGGTAGGTGCAATACTTGGCGGCAACGAGGTGAACTCGTAAGGCATCTGCACATTAGGATCGAAACCCACACCTAAAGCAGTTACCGCCAGAATGCCCAGCAAGATCGAGCCCCGAATCTTGAAGTAATCCAAAGAAACGATCGTGAAAAATCCAATCACAGCAAATAGTACAGACTTATCGTGCAAATCACCCATCGCCACGAACGTTGCGTCATTCTTGACAACAACACCTGCGCTTTTGAGTGCAATCAGTCCGAGAAATAAGCCAATGCCCGCTGGAATTGCTACCTGTAAAGATTCCGGAATCGCCTCGACAATCCAACGCCGTACCCCCGTCAACGTTAGCAAGACAAAAATACAACCAGATATAAAGACTGCGCCTAAAGCCGCCTGCCAAGTCCAGCCCATCCCCTGCACCACGGTGAACGCGAAAAAGGCATTAAGCCCCATTCCTGGCGCCATCCCAACAGGCCAGTTCGCCCAAAAGGCCATCACGAAACAACCAAAAGCCGCTGCTAAACATGTACTGACAATCACGGCCCCTTTATCCATTCCCGTCGTACTCAGAATGTTTGGATTGACGAACACTATGTACGCCATCGCCAGAAACGTTGTTAACCCCGCCACTACCTCCGTTTGTACGGTTGTGTTGTGCTCCCGCAATGAGAAGAGTTTTTGAAACATCTTGAGCCTTGGTAAGTTTAAAAAATAGGAGAACGTTTTTGGCAGGCCCGCACTACATACAAAAGCAGATTCGAGACAGCCGCAAATAAAATCTACCCCCTTAGGATTTTATATAGACGTTATAGTTTACAAATCACTATTTCATTAAGTGTTTACCATTATCATCAGACTTGTTGCACGCTTCGCTTTTTGGTACCAGTCGACGTCTCCCGTCCGGAGTTTTCGCAACCCCTGGCAAATGCAAATCTTCACGGTCCCACAGCTCACATGTCACCATTTCATGCCTAGCATCTAATGCTTCGCAGTAATTTGAATAACGGCACAAACGAACCTGCTCACCCCTACCCATTCGTACTTTTTCCGGCCAATCTGGATCTGCAAGGCTTTGTCTCGCCATGCCAATAAGATCTGCGCTGCCATTGCGAAGTAGCTCCTCGGCAACAGAAAAATCGTAAATCCCACCCGCAACCACCACTGGCACTTGCAGATTCTCTGCACGCAACCGTTGCCTAATTCTTCTTGTCGGCGCAACGTTCCTGCCAAAAGGGCCTTGTTCGTCCGAGATGTACTGAGGCATGCACTCGTACCCAGATGGTCCTGTATACGGGTAAGCGGCATGCTTCACTTTAGGTTGCTGTGCGTCTTCGAATTTTCCACCTCGGGAAAAAGACAAAAAGTCCATTCCAGCTCGCGACAATTCAAGTGCATAAAACTCAGCATCTTCTTGCCCTGCACCACCAGCAATGATTTCTTCCGTCAACAGACGACACCCGACCGCAAAGCTCGGTTCAACACACGCTTTCACCGCACGAAATACATCCAACGGTAATCTGACTCTGTCCTCCCGTGATCCGCCCCACTTATCTTGCCGAGTATTCAAGGTCGATAGGAAAGATGCCATGGTGTACGCATGCGCGTAATGCAATTCGACACCATCAAACCCAGCGTCTTGGGCCCTCTTCGCTGCTTGAGCAAAAAGCGATGGCAACTGCTCTGGTAATTCTCGAATGTGTTGAAGATGCACGTCCGTGACACGCTCCCTAAATCCCATCTTCAAATTTTCCAACTCGCGCGCTTCTAACACCTGCGTTAACTGATCTTCTGTTAGCTTTGAAAGCGCTGTTCTCACTTGTAAATCATCTGTCCCAGGTAGATTCAACTTCTCCCGATGTCGTTCAGTAATCGCTAAATATCGGAAGAAGAAATCTTTAGGATCCGGGCGACGCTTCATTGCAAGAAAATCAATGAGTTGAATAATTGCCCGCGTTCGTCCCCCACTGGCCTCATGTATCACACGAGCGATTTCACCCAGCCCTTGCACGAATTTGTCATCGCTGATACGCAATAAAGCACCAGATGGAACATCACGTATCCCCGTTGCCTCCACCACGATTACGCCCGGGGCTCCTTGTGCAAATCTTCGATACCAGTCGATGTTCGCGGAAGTAACTGAACCGTCTAATGCCGCTCGCCACGGAACCATGGCAGGCACCCAGACTCTTGAGTCCAGATGTAATGGACCAACACGCATGGGCTCGAAAAGCATTGCGGCCTTCGCTTGAGCCTCATTGGGCCACCCCCCCGGCTCTGTCTTCCATCTGATGCGTTGCACTGGCTTCCACATTTCTCACTCCTTTAAATACATTCCAATGTACGTATAGTTAATCCGAAACTAGTTTTATGCCTACTTTAGAATCATTATGTTATGATTTTGTGTACTCAGGTGTTACAATCTATAAATGAAAACCAGAGCAGTTCTGATCAGACTAGATGAACGAACCCATGCCGCCCTAAGCCAGGTAGCAAAACAGCTTGGCATTTCGCGCGCAGAAATGCTGCGAACCTTTTTAAATCAAGGTTTAGCTGGCTACGACCGTAGGCATGAAGAAGTCGTAGACCGAATCAACTCATTAGAAAAAACTGTTTTCCACTCAAACGAGCTTGCTGAAGTCACTGCTGCCATGGTTGCGGCTCTTGATCACAAGCGCAGTGTCGAAACAAAAGTGATCTCGTCCAATCTAGAACAAGGAATTTCACTTGTAGCAACGGGCCTCTTTGCCCAAAGACAACGCATTAATTGTCAAGGAGTTAAGTAAATGTTTATTTATAACCATCCGTCAGTTGCCGCTCAGAAAGCAGCTCTCGCACCCGGTTTGTATCAAGGATGTGCCGCCCTCTATGCGGATGAATCCTCAAATCGCACTGTGCTCATGGCCGAATACCGAGCATCAAGTGAGCGTTCCATTTGCGCTGTTGAGCTCATCCTTTACAGCAGCGTGGGCGATATTGAGTATCGGAACTTCGTCAGACTTACCAATGGCTATTGGCGTAATAACCATGGCGAGATTAATCAAGAGCTGTCCGACTTCCTACCAGAGGACATAGAGAATTTCCGTGTTTTTAAGAACATGAAGCTCATTCCACAATTGATCGGCACACCAATCCATCCTCAGAAAGCAGCCTACCTTCATTAGGCCCGCGCGGAACATGCCTAAACAATCCGCCATGACTAATGCTGTCATTATTACGAATGAAATGCGCAAGAAGGCTATTGAATTAATGCCCGCCGCCCAGTCTTCTGCAGAAGCAGAGGAAATTCGCTATTCCTTTTTCAAAGCCTCCCAAGCTTGGCTAAGAGTACAAGGCTGCAAATCATTTTCTGAGGCTAAGATGACTGCAAAAAAAGCACAGAAAAGGCTAAAGTCTTTATTTATGATTGCTCAGGGAGTGGTCGCAGAAGACGGACACATAATCACCGCCGATTGCTGGGAAGAAATCTTGGAACACTTCAACCAAGACTTCACATGCAAGAGTCCACATCATTAAAACTACATCAGTGAATTTCTTTCAGATCTTTGGGCATTCCAAACTGTGTAATCGTCTGCACAAGTAAACCAAGATCTATAGGCTTAGGCAAGACGCCTTGCATGTGAACACGATTACATTCATGCAAAGCCTCATTAGCCAAATTAGCAGTTAAAGCAACGACATTGACATCTGAATAAGGAGCGGCCTCCTTGCGAATGATCTCAACAACTTCCGTTCCTGTTAGATCAGGCATGATCAGGTCCATTAGTACTAAATCAAAGAGTTCTGAGCGCATCTTCGTCAACGCTTCTGTTCCATTTTTTGCTTCTGTAATAGTTGCATTAGGGAAGAACTTTTTAACTAGGTTGCTTACTACCATTCGGTTCATCTGGTGATCATCCACAACCAGAAGATTTATTTCAATTGGATTCACGCTGGGCTCAGACTTATCACGCAGAGAGTTTGGCGCCTGCTCAACATGAACCGGCAAACACACACGAAACGCCGAACCCTCTCCCTTCTTACTTTGGACGTCTATAACCCCACCTTGCAATAGAACAAGACTTCTTGTAATCGAAAGACCAAGTCCGTTACCCCTTAACGAATAATCGGACTCTATATGATCCTGTTCTTTGATTTGAACAAATGGCTCAAATACTTTTCCGATCTGATGCTCAGATATCCCGATTCCAGTATCCGAGACCACGATCTCAAACGTAACGTCATGGCTGTGCTTCACATCAACAGCCGAAAAGACACGAATCTCCGTTCTCACACCACCCTGATTCGTGAACTTCACCGCATTCCCAAGCAAATTAAGGAGGATTTGAGTTAACCGATGGGGATCCAACTTAACATACGGAGGGATCTCGCCAATGAATTCAAGGCTGTACTTCAGATTCTTCTCGGCTGCTCGGCTTTGTAAAGCCGCATGTATTTGATACACGGTTTGCTTTAGATGGACCACCTGAGGAGCAAGTACCAATCGGCCTTGCTGCATTTGGGAGAAATCTAATAGGTCATTAATAACAGTTAGTAAATGTGATGAGGAGTTCTTCGCGTGTTTGACAAATCCATAGACCTCAGATGGCAAATGATCTGTTCTCTCAATAATATTCAGAAACCCGAATACTGCGTTCAACGGTGTACGCATCTCATGACTAACAGTTGCAAGGAATGTATCTTTATGGGAACTTGCTATTTCCAATTTTCTAGAGAGCGCTTGTAGCGCCTCATTTTTCTTTGTGATTTGCTGAAACATCGTCCAGCTTGCCGTGTCATACGTACTTACTAAGATCATTTGAGTAAGACTCAGCATTCCTATCATTAATGTGCTCAAATACAAATCATCAATCGTATCTCCCAACCTCATCGGGATATGGCCGTTTATCTGTAATTGCAACATACCTAAGACAATTGCAATAGAGCCTACTAGCCACCCATAACCCCACTCCCTAGACATAAGGAAAATAGGGAGAATTGGAACTAGCCCCATCCATACCATGACTGATGATGTAACACCGCCCAGATAATAGGCATTATAGAGAATAACTCCTAATAACGAACCTTGATAAATAAGATGCACCAGAACAAGCGAACTGCCACGCTTCCACATAATCATACTAATGAAGATGAAAAAGGAACATATGAAGGCGGAAATTGATGACCGCTCTTGGTTAATCACCCAAAGAACAGGACCAATGAGAAACAACAAAAAGAATAATGCCGAACTCGAGAAACAAAGGAAAAATATATTCTCCTTCGTCCTCAGTTTCCGAGGGACCGACGTATAAAACAAATACAAGAAAGTTCTTTGTAATTTCAACAACCGACTAGGGTAGTTTGTTTCTTCGGTAGCAGAGAATTTCATATACAAGACACCCCTTTAGTCATCGATTCTATGCCTACCAGACACTATCAGTTGTTCGATTTGACTTCTGCTGAATGGCATCAAACAGATCAGACACCGTGTCAAGGCGCTTTAATGAGCAACTCCATGGGCCTTAAAGTAGTTCTAATGTATATCAGAAAAACCTTTTAATGATGTTTTTGTGCTAGCATTATATGAGCTACATCAAGTGATGTACCCCCCTTTCTCTGCACGTGTGGTTAAGCACCATCACTTCCGTCTATCTCCACAAGGCTCCTCATGAAAAATATTGCGCAATTGACAGTCATAGCTACGTCATTAGGACTCCTTATCGGCTGTGGCGGGGGCGGCCAGACGAGTGTCGAGGCTACTGGAATCAATGCCATATCAGCACTGCAAGTAGGGGCCGTCTCCGCACAAATATCACCCACTAGACTAGCTCAAGTAACCACTCTTGTTGGCGGCGCTGTATCTGAGAATCCAAACCCAATCGGATTGGCAACTGACAATTCGGGAAATCTGTACGTTGCGCAATGGCGCGATGATCAGCCAGATGCGGACAATCATGTAGTCTCTAATTACTACGATACTATCCGGAGAATTGATACTAATAATCAAGAAACCGCATTTACGGCTGGGTTCTCCGCACCAGTAGGCCTTGCACTTGATAAGAATTCAAATTTGTACGTTGCTTCAACTGATGACACCGTAGTTTATAAAATTCCACTTAGTACTAAGATTAAATCTCCCTTCGTCGACATTCCAAATGCGACCCCAAATGCCATCTATTTCGATGGGAAAACCGGCGCACTTTATGTCGCCGATTTCTTTGGATCTCTGTACATCATCTCTGGTGGTGTAACTCAAACAATTACCTTCCCAAGCGACAGCCGTCCGCAAGGTATTGCTCTTGATAGCCATGGCAATATTCTTGTCACAGATTACAACTTAAACAAAATTTGGAAGATCACCAAGTCTGGTTCCAATTTCCTTGTTACTAGTCTCTCAATTTCACTGAATGGTCAAGCAAATCTGAACCAGCCTTTCGGAATCATCACAGACAAGAATGACAATATTCTTGTAGCTGACCAGGGAAACCATGTCATTCGCAAAATTACCCCAACTGGCAATATATCTACATTGGCCGGTGTCATTGGCGCACCTGGAACGTCTGATGGCGATGGCAGTAGTGCGCGCTTCAACCTCCCATCAGGTTTAGCAATTGACTCTTTTGGCTATTTGTATGTATCAGATTACGGCAGTCATAAAGTTCGCAAAGTCCTCGTTTCCGCACCCCTGAATTAGCAAGCGCGATGATGGCCGAGTTACCGCTCAAGCCAGAAGATATGATCTATATAAACACCTACTCAGCTTTCAGCATGTGAATCATGAGCATTGTTGCGCTCCAATACATTGCGCCTACTTCAATGAGTTAAGCATTCGACTAAGGCATAACGACGACCCGTTGCTGCTAGCGCACAGCCCGGTACCAACGTTATTTGGGCATTTTCAGAGAACATAACGAAAATGGGTTTGCTCACGTGAATGCCAACATTGCAAAGGCAATTCTCGCGCTTGTGTTGAAAATATCAAAAAATAGCCATAAATAACTCATAAATCGATGGGTTAAGAATACAATATTGGCAGTCCATACTTCAAAGAAAGCATATGAAAGAACATCCGCTAAGTGAATCACATGACGACTATTGCGGCACAAGTTACGCTTCTAATCTGCTCGACTTGTCCGTTGGGACTGTTCAGGCACTCGTTGAAAAGAATGAGTTGGTCGCTTGGAAAACACAAGGCGGTCATCGACGAATCTCACTAGCATCAATTCGTAAATACCAACTTCAGCACAAGCTACCCTCAACGCCATCAATGAATCCCCATCGCGGCTTGACACGCATACTCATCATTGATGACGACGAACCGACTCGACTGATGCTTAAGGCCTCATTTGAACAATGGGGTATGGCAGTCGATGCACTTCTTTATGATTCAGCCGTAGATGCTTTGTTAGATTTAACAAGCTGGAAGCCACACGTCATACTCACAGATTTACGGATGCCTCATATGAATGGCTTCGAATTTTTAAAGTCACTGAGTAAGCATGGACTTTATCGAGACATAGCCGTTGTCGCAATGAGCGGCTTAAGCCATGATGAAGTTATCGCAGAAGGCGGTCTCCCTGACGGGGTTCAATATATGAGAAAACCTGTCGACATGGAATGGCTACGTGGTTTTCTTGACGCGGTCCTAATCCTTCAGAAAATCAATCAGCGTCCGCTTTGACCCCCGCGTTCCGGCTAGAGCATATATCCCAATCGTCTAGACTAATTAGGGATCGCTGTAGAAAACGAAATTTAAAGCACGTCTAACCCGCTGAGGCTCTTGGAAGCGAGCGCAGTGATATGGGCTTGCTTTCTTTGGGCATCTGAGCCTACAATGTATACGTATAACGTATTCAAGGAGCAATCATGCACAAGAAGATGACGATCACGCTGGATGAGGCGGTCTACGAAGGGCTGTGGCGCACCATTGGCAAGCGGAAGATGAGCCAATTCATCGAAGACTTGTTGCGCCCTCACGTCCTGGGCAAGTCACTGGATGACGGATACAAGGCCATGGCCCAAGACCAGGCCCGTGAAGCCGAAGCTATGGAATGGACCAACGCACTCGCTAAGGACATGGCCAATGAAGCGCGGTGAAGTCTGGTGGGTTGAGTTTGATCCATCGGTGGGTACAGAAATCAAGAAGACCCGCCCAGCGATCATCGTCAGCAACGATGCCGCAAACCGAAACCTGGCCAGAGTGGTGGTTGTGCCACTGACAAGCAACACAGGCAAGACCTACCCAGGCGAAGCTGTTGTGGCCATTGCAGGGCAAGCCAGCAAAGCCATGGCGGACCAAATCATGGCTGCAGACAAAGCGAGACTAAAAAACCAATTGGGAAGTCTGGTAAAGGCCGATCTGCTGGCCGTCGAAGACGCAATCAAGGTGCATCTCGGCTTGCCGAGATAAAAAGGAGGCCTCAAGATTAGCGGCGAAGAGCCGAATTGATGCTGAAATTTGAGCCTAAGATAATTCAGATTATCTTAGGTAGATCGGCTGAAATCTTCGTCGGTATTCGCTTGGCGGTTCCGGCTAGAGCACATATCCCAATCGTCTAGACTTGACAAAAGAGAGTTGTTTGCTTACTTCAAGTTGGCTAAATGTGCCCATCCCCTCGAAAAGGTAAAACGAGCGATTACTCCTAGGGGGCGTCTCAGAAAACGGAAAAAATCGTACGTTAAGCCGGTTGCAGGGGCCGTAGTGACCTGAACTTGCCCGTGCCGATCCTGGTTATGCTGCGTTAGCCGCAATACCTTGAGGGTTCACGCCGCCGATGGGTGCGGGGATTTGGCCGTTGATGATCTTGCTCACGGCAGATTGGCTGATGCCGTACGCAGCAGCCAGTTGGGCCTGTGTATACCTGCCCGCGTTATAGAGATGAGAAATCTCACGTCGGCATTGATCTGGAATCGTCTTTCCGAAAGTGATATTGGCCAAATTAATCATCGCATTCAAATTCTGACGATGCTGTTGGAGTGCGGCATTGTTGCTATTCTTTGCAAGGTCAGCGCATCGGTTACGTCCGCGTCAGCAGCTTTGACCAGAACCCGGAACGGCAACGTGAGCATGTTTTGGTGGAACGGCTGTTCACCGACAAGGCGTCGGGCAAGGACACCCAGCGGCCCGAGTTGGAACGGCTGCTCGCCGGCAGCGGGTCGTCGAACTACGCCGACGAGTCGCTGCCGGCGAGCAGAAGGCCAAGCTCGCCCGCGAGTTCGGCATTAGCCGCGAAACCCTCTACCAATACCTGAGAACGGACGACTAACCATGCCCCGCCGCTCCATTCTGTCCGCCGCCGAGCGGACAAGCCTGCTGGCGTTACCCGATACCCAAGACGAACTCATCCGGCACTACACGTTCAGCGAACCTGACCTGTCACTGATCCGACAGCGGCGCGGCGAAGCCAACCGCTTGGGTGTCGCGGTGCAGTTGTGCTTACTGCGCTTCCCCGGTCAGGGCCTGCTGCCCGATGCTGCCGTGCCGATGCCCCTGCTGCAATGGATAGCACGGCAACTGCGGCTCGACCCTGCATGCTGGCCACAGTATGCCGAGCGAGAGGAAACCCGGCGTGAGCACCTGCTTGAACTGCGCACGTATCTGGGCATGGAGCCGTTCGGCCTGGCGCACTATCGGCAGGCTGTTCATGCCACGACCGAGCTGGCCTTGCAGACCGACAAGGGCATGGTGCTGGCCAGCAGCGTCCTCGACTCGCTACGCCACCGGCACATCATCTTGCCGACGCTTGATGTTGTGGAGCGCGTCTGCGCCGAGGCGATTACCCGCGCAAACCGCGTCGCATCTACGACGCCTTGGCCGAACCGCTGACGGACGCACATCGTCGTCGCCTCGATGACCTGCTCAAGCGTCGGGACAACGGCAAAACGACCTGGCTGGCCTGGCTACGCCAGTCGCCCGTCAAGCCGAATTCGCGCCACATGCTGGAACACATCGAACGCCTGAGAGCGTGGCAGGCACTCGACCTGCCTTCCGGCATCGAGCGCCTGGTTCATCAAAACCGGTTGCTCAAGATCGCCCGGGAGGGCGGCCAAATGACGCCTGCCGACCTGGCCAAGTTCGAGACGCAGCGGCGTTACGCAACGCTGGTGGCGCTCGCCATCGAGGGCATGGCCACCGTCACCGACGAAGTCATCGACCTGCATGACCGCATCCTGGGCAAGCTGTTCAATGATGCCAAGAAGAGGCACCAGCAGCAGTTCCAGGCATCCGGCAAGGCGATCAACACCAAGGTGCGGCTGTTCGGCCGTATAGGCCAGGCGCTGATCGAGGCCAAGCAAGCGGGCCGCGATCCGTTCGCCGCCATCGAAGCCGTCATGTCCTGGGATGCCTTCGCCGAGAGCGTGACCGAGGCGCAGAAGCTCGCGCAGCTCGAGGACTTCGATTTTCTGCACCGCATCGGCGAGAGCTACGCCACGCTGCGCCGGTACGCACCAGAATTTCTCGCCGTACTCAAGCTGCGGGCTGCGCCCGCAGCCAAGGAGGTGCTTGATGCCATCGAGGTGCTGCGCGGGATGAACACCGACAACGCCCGCAAGGTGCCTGCGGACGCGCCGACCGACTTTATCAAGCCGCGCTGGCAGAAACTGGTCATGACCGACACCGGCATCGACCGGCGTTACTACGAACTGTGTGCCCTGTCGCAGATGAAGAACGCGCTGCGCTCCGGCGACATTTGGGTACAAGGCTCACGCCAGTTCAAGGACTTCGAGGACTACCTGGTGCCGCCCGCGAAATTCGCCAGCCTCAAACAAACCAGTGAATTGCCGCTGGCCGTGGCCACCGACTGCGACCAGTACCTGCATGACCGGCTGACGCTGCTGGAAACGCAGCTCGCCACCGTCAACCGCATGGCACAGGCCAACGAGCTGCCGGACGCCATCATCACGGAGTCGGGCCTGAAAATCACACCGCTCGATGCGGCGGTGCCCGATACCGCGCAAGCCCTGATCGACCAGACCGCTATGATCCTGCCGCACGTCAAGATCACCGAATTGCTGCTGGAGGTCGACGAATGGACGGGCTTCACCCGGCACTTCGCGCACCTGAAGTCGGGTGACCTGGCCAAGGACAAGAACCTGCTGCTGACCACGATCCTAGCTGACGTGATCAACCTGGGCCTGACCAAGATGGCGGAGTCCTGCCCCGGCACGACCTACGCCAAGCTCGCCTGGCTGCAAGCCTGGCATACCCGCGACGAAACCTATTCGACGGCGCTGGCCGAACTGGTAAACGCCCAGTTCCAGCATCCCTTCGCCGGGCATTGGGGTGACGGCACCACGTCATCGTCGGACGGCCAGAACTTCCGCACCGGCAGCCAGGCGGAGAGCACCGGCCACATCAACCCGAAATACGGTAGCAGCCCTGGCCGGGCGTTCTACACCCACATCTCCGACCAGTATGCGCCGTTCCACACCAAGGTAGTGAACGTCGGCGTGCGCGACTCGACCTATGTGCTCGACGGCCTGCTGTACCACGAGTCCGACCTGCGGATCGAGGAGCACTACACCGACACGGCGGGCTTCACCGATCACGTCTTCGCCCTGATGCACCTCCTGGGATTCCGCTTCGCGCCGCGCATCCGCGACCTGGGCGACACCAAGCTCTACATTCCGAAGGGCGATGTGGTCTATGACGCATTGAAACCGATGATCGGCGGCACGATCAACATCAAGCACGTCCGCACCCATTGGGATGAAATTCTGCGGTTGGCCACCTCGATCAAGCAAGGCACGGTGACGGCCTCACTGATGCTCAGGAAGCTCGGCAGCTACCCGCGCCAGAACGGCCTTGCCGTCGCCCTGCGCGAGCTGGGCCGCATCGAGCGCACGCTGTTCATTCTGGACTGGCTGCAAAGCGTCGAACTGCGCCGCCGCGTGCATGCCGGGCTGAACAAGGGCGAGGCGCGCAATGCGCTGGCCCGCGCCGTGTTCTTCAACCGCCTGGGTGAAATCCGCGACCGCAGTTTCGAGCCGCAGCGCTACCGGGCCAGCGGCCTCAACCTGGTGACGGCGGCCATCGTTCTATGGAACACGGTCTATCTGGAGCGGGCAGCACACGGACTGCGCAGCAACGGCCATGCCGTCGATGACGCGCTGTTGCGGTACCTGTCGCCGCTCGGCTGGGAGCACATCAACCTGACCGGCGATTACCTCTGGCGCTGCAGCGCCAAGATCGGTGCAGGCAAGTTCAGGCCACTACGGCCCCTGCAACCGGCTTAGCGTACGATTTTTTCCGTTTTCTGAGACGACCCCTTCGAGCATATTTTGAATCGCTCCGTTAAGAACCCTCCGGACCTGCGCGAGATCCTAGCTTGTGTGGTGGCCTACGGCACCAACATGGGACTGGGCAAAATGGCCGAAGTCTCGGGCTTGAACCACGCATCCCTGATCGCCACCGCCCGCAGTTATTTGCGGCCGGAAACTGTGCATGCGGCCAATGATGCCATCAGCAATGCCACGGCCGCGCTGCCGGCCTTCAAACTCTTCAACATTCGTGATGAGTTGCATTCCAGCAGCGATGGTCAGCGGTTTGAAACCCAGATCAACACCTTCAACTCCCGCTATTCGCCCAAGTATTTCGGCTGGGACAAGGGGGTTAGCGCTTGCACCGTGGTGGCCAACCATGTGCCCATCAACGCCAAGATTATTGGCACCCACGAACATGAGAGCCATTTCGTATTTGATCTGCTCTACAACAACACGTTGGACATCAAGCCAACGCGGCACTCGACCGATACGCATGGAACCAACCAAGTCAATTTTTGGAGCCTGTTTGTCCACGGCTACAGCTTTGCACCGCGATACAAGACTTTGCAAAAGAAGACTGCATCATTGGTCGGGTTCGAACTACCAAGTCAGTATCCTGCCGACATGCTGATTCGACCAAGCAATAGGGTCAACGTGGATCTGATCATCAGCGAGTGGCCCAATATCCAGCGCATCATGGCCTCCCTTGCACAAAAGGACACGACGCAGGCCACGGTGGTGCGCAAACTTAGCAGCTATGCCAGACAAAACAGCACCAAAAAGGCCCTGTGGGAATTGGACAACATCCTGCGTACCATCTACATCCTTGATTTCATTGACGATGTCGAGCTGCGTCAAAGCGTACAAAAAGCACTCAATCGGGGCGAGGCCTATCACCGTTTCCGTCGGGCAGTGTCATTCATCAATGGAGGTAAATTCAAAGTACAGACGGAAACCGAGCAGCAGGTTTGGAACGATTGTGCGCGGCTGATCGCCAACGCGGTCATCTACTACAACACCGCCTTACTGTCCAAGGTGTACGAACAGAAGGTGGTCGCAGGGGATCTGGATGCCATCGCGTTCATCCAAGGTATGTCGCCGGTGGCGTGGCAGCACGTGAACATGTTCGGGTCGTTCGAGTTCAGCGATGATGAGCAAGGCATTGATCTAGATGCCTTGGCTACACAGTATGCCGACTCAGTTTTTTGGAGCAATGCCACTCAGCCTGGGCAAGGGGACCTTTTGCCGACTGAAAATCGCTCATCCTTTAGAGGGAAAGTTAGCTCCTTTTACCTTTTCGAGGGGTTGGGCACATTTAGCCTATACAGAGCGGGAGAAAGCCCGACGTGAACACCTCTTGATCTGCTCACGTATCTGGCATGGAGCCGTTCGGCCTGACGCACTATCGTCAAGCTGTTCATGCCACGACCGAGCTGGCCTTGCAGACCGACAAGGACATCGTGGAGACCAGCAACGTCCTCGATTCGCTGCGCCACCGGCGCAGCGCCGACACCTCGACGAGCTGCACAAACGCCGATGCAACGGCAAGATGACCTTGGCAGGCTTGGCTGCGCAGTCGCCCGTCAAGCCGAACTCGCGCCACATGCTCGCGAACACATCGAACGCCTGGTTCATCAGAACCCGAGCGCACGTTGTTCATCACGGAATGGATGCAAAGGGTTGAGTTGCGTCGCCGCGTGCATGCCGTGCTGAGCAAGGGCGAACCGCACAACGCGCTGGCCGGTTCCGTATTCTTCAACCGCCTGGGTGAAATCCGCGACCGCAGGTAAGTGCAGAGCTAACGGGCCGGTGGCCTCAATCTGGTTATAGCGTACGATTTCTCCCGTTTTCTGAGACGCCTCCTCCAGCATCACCTGCCCGACCGCTCGTAGAGAAATGGGGGATTCAGTTTCATTCACTCATCAATGCCAAAGAGTTGTTAACTCTAATGTCATTGCTTTAAGCGTCCGGTTAGTCATATTGCAGAACATTGATCCACGCGTACGTTGAGTTAGCCCATGGAAACAGAGTCGTGCGCTGTGACTCAATATAAGAGCATCTTGTATAATACATTTGAATGATAATTTATTTCTAATATAAATAGAAAAAACTACATGTCTGAGCGTAATGGTTTGTTATTTGTCGACGGCTTGGGGTAAGTTAAAGAAGCAAGGGGAAAGTCACCCTTTGACAGCACATATGCTCGATGTGGCCGCCTGTTTTTCGGCGGCCGTGCAAACAAATGGTGCGCGCAGCGCTTTGACTCGAACGGCTGGGCGGGAGTTAACTGATATTGACATGATGCGTTTGACTGTGTTGGCTTTTCTACACGATGTAGGTAAGGCGAATGCAGGTTTTCAAGCCAAGCGTTGGTCGCAAACGGATCGATCTACACCACAAGGCTGGCCTGCATCAGCAGGGCATACCAATGAAGCCCTGTGTATTTTCGGGGATGAGAAGCTGATCGCCCAGTTGCCAGTAGATGAAATGGGCGCATGGGGTACTGCATGTTTGAGTCTGTGGCGTGCATCCATCAGCCATCACGGACGCCCAGTGGAAGAGTCCTGTCTGATAGATCGGAAAATTTGGCGATCGGTGGTTTGTGACGGTCAATTGGTTTATGACCCGCAGGCCACATTGAGAGACATTGGCCAATGTTTAAAGAAATGGTTCCCTTCAGCATTTGAAGCTGGACCAGCCTTACCTGACAGCGCAGAGTTCGCTCATTTGTTTGCCGGCTTGGTGCAATTTGCCGACTGGCTGGGATCGGATACCGATTTCTTCCATTATGCCGAAGCTGATGAAGATCGCAACCAATGGGTATGGCAACGTGCCCGTGAGGCGATTCAAACAATTGGCTTCGATTCCAAGCAGTGGAGAAACGTACTGCCCAGTGCACCCGATTTCTCATCCGCATTCAACGTGCCTTCGCCACGCCCCATTCAATCGAAGATGGCTGAACCCGATTTGGGGCCGCTACTGATCCTGGAGTCAGAAACGGGTAGCGGCAAAACAGAAGCCGCTCTATGGCGCTTCGCAAAGCTATTCCAAGCAGGGAAAGTGGATGGCTTGTACTTCGCATTGCCCACACGCGTGGCAGCAACACAACTCTACGAACGGACACGGCAATTTGCCTCGAATATGTGGCGGGACACAGGGCAAGAGCCGCCCCTAGTGGTGCGAGCATTGACAGGCTACGAATGCGCCGATGGCCAAAGCGTCCAAAAACTTCCCGACTTTGAAGTGCTCTGGGCAGACAAACCCGATGAACAAAAAGCGCACAGCCGTTGGGCTGCGGAATCGAGTAAACGATTTTTGGCTGCGCCATTGGCGGTCGGCACCATTGACCAAGCGCTGCTGGGCGCATTGCAAGTGAGGCATGCACACATGCGCCACAGTTTGCTCTCACGCAGCCTGTTGGTGGTCGATGAGGTTCATGCTTCCGACGCCTACATGGCCACACTGTTGGCGCATTTGCTCAAAGCACATTTGAATGCAGGTGGCCATGCCTTGTTGTTGTCGGCCACGCTTGGCTCAAGCGCCCGCCACCGCTACCAGCAGCTCCTATCGCCCAATGTCCCCATGCCTACATTGGCACAAGCGATCAACTTGCCTTATCCCGCAATTACCGATGGCGAAAACACTGACAGATTGCCTGACTCAGGGCTAAGCAAGCGCGTGCATTGGCAAGTCAAAGACTGCATAGAAAGCCCAGAAGTCATCGCCGCCTTGGCCATAGAAGCTGCGAAGCAAGGGGCCAAAGTGCTGGTCATTCGCAACACCGTGCCCACGGCATTAGCCACTTTTCGGGCCATCGAAAGCATGGCGCAGCAAAACGGTTTGCAAGATGCCTTGTTCAACCTCAATGGCATAGCGACGGTGCACCACAGCCGCTACAGCCGAGAAGACCGCCCTTTGTTGGATAAAGCGGTTGAGCAGCAAATTGGCAAGCAACGCACCAAGCCATTGCAAGCCTGCATCGTGGTGGGCACACAAACGCTTGAACAAAGCTTAGACATCGATGCGGACTTGTTGATAACCGACCTGTGCCCCATGGATGTGTTGCTGCAACGTGTGGGGCGATTACACCGACATGTCCGAAAGCCTGAAGAGCGCCCCGAAAACTACAAACAAGCCCAAACCGTGGTGCTGGTGCCTACGGGTCCCAACCTTGAAAGTTGCCTCAAGAAATCACGTCATGGTTTAGGCAGATTTCACAACGGCGGGGGTATCTACATGGATTTGCGTATTTTGGAGGCCACTCGGCGACTCATCAATGGTGCAGCAAGTCACACCATTCCTCAGGACAACCGGGAGTTGGTGGAGCGGGCGACGCATCCCGAAGTGTTGACTGAAATTGAAAAAGAACTGGGTTCGGATTGGGCAGCGCATGGGCAAAGCGTAGAAGGCGAATTGCAAGCAAAAAAAGGCGTGGCAGCAATTCATCGCCTGCCCTTCGACAAGCGTTTTGAAGATGAAGCAGGTAACGCACTGGTGTTTTTGGATGGAGAGCAAAAGGTAACCAGTCGCCTAGGCGCTGCCGATTACATATTGACCTTTGATCCACCGCAGTCGGGGCCATTTGGGCAAGTGATACAGCACTTACCCATGCGACATCACTTATGGCCCAAAGGTGAGTCACCGGACACACAGCCAATGGTTAAGGCTATCGGCATTGATGGCAGCTTCATCTTCATCTTGGGCGCAAGCGCCTACCGCTACAGCCGCCTGGGGCTGGAACGAATCACCGACGACATGAACGGAGCAAATCCATGACCACAAAGATCAGGGGATCTGATGTTGCGCAAACGCTGTTTGGCAATCTGCTTGATGAGCGGCGGCTGCATTACCGTCGAACCGATACGGGCGAGCGCGTAGCAACGACCTTGCCTGAATTATTCGTAGCGATGGCGCAAGACCAGGTGCGTGACTTCCCCGCGCTGCGTCCCCACCAACGCCATCCATGGCATGCGTTTTTGGTGCAGCTGGCTGCTATCGCTCTACATCAATCTGAACGTGCAGAGCCATTTGCTACTGCTGTCGAGTGGCGTGCGGCGTTGCTGGCTCTCACGCCCGATGATCCGGATGGTGCCGCTTGGTGTTTGGTAAGTCCGGTGAACAGCCCTGCTTTTATGCAAGCCGCAGAGCCAAGTAGAAGCATCAATAGCTGGAAAAACTGCTTGGTAGCCGCAGACGAGCTAGACATGCTGGTGACTTCAAAGAATCATGATTTGAAGGCGGCGCGAATGTCGCACAGTACCCCTGAAGAGTGGGTGTATGCATTAATTAGCCTGCAAACCCAAGAAGGATTCTTGGGGGCTGGAAACTACGGCACTTCGCGAATGAATGGAGGCTTCGCAAGCAGATGTGGTGTCGGTGTGCATCCACGTGGCAGTTGGGGCGCGCGATGGTGCCGTGATCTTGTTGCAGTTGCTAGAACCCGAGATGAACTCGTTGAGACGTTTGGGTTTTCGAGCGTTAATGGTTTCGCCTTGGTTTGGTTGATTTCATGGGATGGCAGCGACAGCCTATCGTTTGCAAGTCTTGATCCTTGGTATATAGAAATTTGTCGGCGTGTTCGATTGATCAATACCGCTGACAAGCTCAATGCATTTGTCACAGGCAGCAAAGCGCAAAGAATTGCAGCTAAAGAACTCAACGGCATCACAGGAGACCCGTGGATGCCTGTGGATGGTGCAGCATCTAAAGCGTTGACGATTGGAAGCCGTGGCTTTGACTACAAGTTGGCGACAGAGCTTTTGCTGGGAAAAAAGTTCACCAAGCCGACGGCGCAAATCTGGTTACCCAGCGATGACACAGAGGGGGTGTATCTGCTTGCCCAAGGAGTAGCCAGAGGACGAGGCAAGACCGAGGGTTACCACGAGCGGTGCATTCTTGTTTCCAGAACCGTTCGCAAAGCATTCCTGACCCAAAGCACTGACGAGTTGGCCAAATTGGCGAACGACCGCATCGCTGCAATTGCGGAGGTGAGAAAAATGCTCTGGGCTGCTTTGACAGTTTTGTTCGGAAATGGTGCGAGGGACGAAAGTGGAAAAGACAAAGATGCCAGTGACGCGGTGAAAGATCGTGCCAGTCTATTTGCACAGCCTTTTGAGGCGCAATGCGATGCGCAGTTCTTTCCTGAACTGATCGAAGAAATTGAAGCTGAAGACCGCGAGATGGTTCGTCATCAATGGTTGTTGACATTGGCTGACCATGCTGAGTCAATTCTGCAATCCGCTTTCACCGCAGGCCCGCGCAGTGGCCAACTGCGGTATCGCGCGCAATCCGCAGCACTTGGGCGTTTGCGCTCAATGATGCACGGCAACAAATTGCCTGCACTTGCCCATGCCCTGAAATCCAATAAACAAACCATATCCACATCACCCGAAGAGGAGACACATGACCATGCTTGAACTTTCAGAATCCGAGGTGCAGCCGTCTGCGCCAGAACCCGCAGCGGCTAGTGACTTTTCGCTTGGCAAGCTTGTGGGGTTCATCGACCGTGCCGATCCGGGTACGCGCGCCGCATTGGCGCGGCTTGATCCTGGTGCATTACGTCCACACCAAATTGCAGCATTGTCGCGTGCGCTGATTGATGCTGGTTTGTCACCTGACACATGGCGACCATCTACATGGAGGCGCTGGGCGTTGATTGCACACGGCATGGCATTGGCCGGGCATGGCAAGGGCTCGCTTGGAAAACAGATGGCCGAAGCAGGCGTGTCGGAACCACGTGTTACCAAATTACTGGCCTCACGTGGCGATGCGTTTTTGCAAATTGTTCCTCGTTTGCTACGTCTGTTGGCCAGCAAGCAGGTCAAGCCCAATTGGTACGCCCTGAGCGAACTCATTCGCAAAAACGATGCACAAGAGGTTGCTGAGAAAGAAATAGCGGAAACGCTTCGCCTTCGCATTGCTGGCGATTATTTCAGCGCTATTGCTCGAACCAAGTAAACAGACTTTTTATCCATTTCAAAAAGAACACGCATCATGACCACATTGCCTCGTTTCATTCAAATCCATACCCTGCACAACTACCCTGCTGCGCTTCTCAATCGTGACGATGCCGGTTTGGCCAAGCGCTTGCCCTATGGCAACGCCATTCGCACTCGCATTTCTTCGCAGTGTCTGAAGCGTCATTGGCGCGTGGCGGATGACGTGTTTTCTTTGTCCAGCTTAGGTGTGCCAATGGCCATTCGTTCGCGTGAGCTGCCCCGACAAATGCGCGACATGATGATTGAACAAGGCATGAATGAAGCCTTGGCGCAGGCCGCTATTGAGGGCATGCGCAATGCTGGGCTTTTGGACAAAGCTGGCAAAAGCCCGCAAGATGAAGACGCATTGAGCACAGGGCAGGCTGTTTTGCTCGGCAAAGCCGAACGCGATTACCTCATCGGCAAATGTGTGGCGCTAGGAAAAGAGCACACCGAGACCAACGCCCTGAAAGAGGCGGTAGCCGCATGGTTGAAGGAAAAAGACGAAAAGAAAAATATTGAAACCATGATCAAGCATGGCAGTGGCTTGGAGTCTGCATTGTTTGGCCGCATGGTCACATCGGATGTGCTGACCAGCCGTGATGCTGCGGTGTATGTGACACATGCTTTCACGGTGCACGAGGCACAGGTAGAAAACGACTACTTCACCGTAGTGGACGATCTATTACGTGAATCGGGTGAGCAAAGCTCTGCTGGCATCTTCGACACTGAACTGGCCTCAGGCCTGTACTACGGCTATGTGGTGGTGGACGTGCCGCAATTAGTGGCCAACCTTGAAGGCGTGAAGATCGAAGACTGCTTCAAAATCGGTGCTGACCAACGTGAGTTAGCTGCCAAGGTGGTACACCATTTATTGCACTTGATCGCCACGGTCAGCCCCGGTGCGAAGCGCGGCAGTACCGCCCCTTTTGAATGGGCCAAGCTGATGTTGGTCGAGGCAGGTGATTGGCAACCCCGCAGCCTCGCAGGCGCATTCCAAAATGCATTGGACACCGATGGCGACAAGATTCGTGAACGCGCAGTCGGTCAATTAGCCAACGAACTGCAACGTCTCGACACCGCCTATGGCGCACCCAGCGAACGCCGCTTTCTGTGTGTAGACGATTGCCAAATGCCGAGTGCTGAGCGTTTGCCATTGGCGAACCTGACGCAGTGGGTGCAAAACCGCATCGTCAGCGGCGCTGCGCAAGGTGCCTGAGATGGTGCAGCATTTGTTATTGCGACTGCGAGCGCCTTTGATTGCGTTTGGCGGCGAGACGATCGATAACTACGGTGTCATCCGTGACTTTCCAGCTTTGTCGATGGTGACGGGGTTGATGGCCAACGCCTTGGGCTGGGACCGCGGTGATGACACCCTGCACAACCGCCTGCAAGAGCGGATGGTGATGGGTGCAAGGTTGGATGCTTCTGGAGAAAGGCTAGAGGATTACCAAACAGCATTGATCTATGAAGATGACGCAGGGTGGACAACGCACGGCAAGGCAGAAGGCAGGAAAAAAAGCCCAAGCTATTCGCCTATGCCTGATGGCCGAAGGGGCTTGACGCTCCAACGTTACCGCCATTACCACGCAGACATGAATGTCCTCGTTGCCCTGCGCCTGAAGCCTGCCGAAGAGGCCCCCACCTTGGACGATTTGGCTACTGCACTGGACAAGCCCGCTCGCCCGTTGTTTGTGGGTCGCAAGAACTGTTTGCCCACAGACCGCCTGATGGCAGGTTTGATGGAGGCTGACAACATTTTGAGCGCCTTGCAGTTGGCCGTGCCCGCTTTATCGCACAACGTTCGTGCCCAGTGGCCAGACGGCGAAGGCCGCTTGCCCGATCAGCAAGACAGAACGCTGGACGTGTGCGACGAACGTAACTGGACCAGCGGTGTGCATGGTGGCTGGCGGCCTGTGCGCGAGGGCGTGTTGCTTCTAAAGCCGCACAGCATCACAGAGCAGGAGGCCGCATGAGCGAAGACTTTCATTTGATTCATTTGCGCCCCAAGCTCGACCGTTTGTTGCCATGGGCACAGCGGCAGGGTTTGATTCCAGACCGTGGGCAGGGTGACTTGGGCTACGCGTTTCATGCGGTACTCAGAGCCGCATTTGCAGACTTGGCTCCGCAGCCATTCAGTTTCCGCTCTGGCCAAGGTTTGTTGGCCTACACCAAACAGGCCGAAGCCATCCGTTTGGCGGTGGCGATGACCACGCCCGAAGTGGCTGACATGTTAGGCTTGGATGCCACGCCACAGTCCCCCGGATTGCTCATCCGCCCATTCCCCACCAGCTGGAAGGCCGGGCAATTGTTGTCGTTCGAAGTACGCGTGCGACCTGTGGTGCGCAAAGAAGACAAAGAACTGGATGCATTTTTGTCGGCGGCGCAACGCATGCCCGATGCGGTGTTATCGCGAGAGGCTGTCTATGCCGATTGGCTCAAGCGGCAGTTTGAAGACGTTGCCGATTTGCATGAAGTGCGCATGACCGAGTTCAGTCTCAGCGCTGTGGTGCGCAGTGCTGCACCACAAGCCGAAGGTGCTCGTCCCAAACGGCCAGTGCAAGGCCCTGATGCGGTGTTCACGGGTGTGCTGCGTGTGCGTGACAGTGCGGCTTTTGCCGCGTTGGTGGCACGCGGCATTGGTCGACACCGTGCGTTTGGGTTTGGCATGCTCTTGCTCAAACCCGCTGCCGCAACCTAGAGCTGACCATGTTGAAAGGGCGCTTAGG
Source organism: Limnohabitans curvus (assembly GCF_003063475.1). Classification (NCBI taxonomy): domain Bacteria; kingdom Pseudomonadati; phylum Pseudomonadota; class Betaproteobacteria; order Burkholderiales; family Comamonadaceae; genus Limnohabitans; species Limnohabitans curvus. Next base: position 132,882 of record NZ_NESP01000002.1, on the reverse strand, counting down.
TCTTGAAACAGCGCGAGTGCCGCATGCTGATAGGCATGGCTTGATTTGGCTGGAGCGTGGTGAGTTGTGCGTCATCAATGGCTGCCTGCACTTTGCGCGTGGCAAGGACTCATTGACGCCTAGCTTCGACCAGATTCCCCATCAAGCCGTGTCCATGATCTTGCTTGGGCCGGGCAGCAGTGTCACGCATGATGCATTGCGTTTGCTGGCCAGACACGGCACCTTGATGGCCGCAGTGGGTGTGGATGGTGTGCGCAGCTACACCGCGCCGCCCATGATGCCCGACAGGTCAGACGTTGCGCGCAGGCAGGCAGAGTTGTGGGGCAGCCCAAGACGGCGCATCAGTGTGGCACGCCACATGTATGCGCTACGGCTCGGTGAAGTGTTGCCCCATCGAGATCTGGACACGTTGCGAGGCATTGAGGGAAGTCGTGTCAAGGCCACCTATCGTCTGATGGCTGAAAAGTTTGGCATTCAGTGGCATGGCCGACGCTTTGACCGTGCCAACCCCGATGCAGATGATTTGCCCAACCAAGCCATCAATCACGCTGCGACAGCGGTGCAAGCCGCTGCGGCCATTGCCGTTCAAGCCGTTGCTGCGATTCCTCAGCTTGGTTTTATTCACGAAGATTCAGGACAAGCTTTTGTGCTGGATGTTGCGGACTTGTACCGTGACCAAATCACGCTTGCGATTGCATTCATGGCGGTAAAGCAGAGCGAAAAATCTGGGGAAGTTATGGACCGCGTTGTGCGCCGTGAAGCGGCCCGTGTTTTCCGTAAAGAGTCGGTCATTCCATCCATGATTGACCGCATCAAACAAGTATTACGCATGGACGAGGTGGCGCATGGCGCTGGTGACGATAGTGACACGTGATGTGGCCGACCGCTTTCGTGGTTTCCTGGCATCTGTGATGTTGGAGGTGGCGCCGTGCACCTATGTCAGCCCACGCATGAGCAAAGGCGTGCGCGAGCGTGTGTGGCGTGTGATGACGGAATGGCACACCACAGAACCACGCGGCAGCATTGTCATGATTTGGCGCGAAAGGGAGGCGACGGGAGGTGTTGGTTTGGCGAATTTGGGGACGCCAGCCAAAACTTTGATTGAAATAGATGGCATGTGGATCGCACGTGCGGGCGGTTGAATTTTGCTCTTTAAAAATTGGATGTGAACATTGGAATTCTTTTCTGGATCAAGGACTTATGATCAAGAGGTTCCCCCGCGCATGCGGGGATAGGCCCACGTTTATGCACGCTTCGATCAATGAGCCTATGGTTCCCCCGCGCATGCGGGGATAGGCCCAAGGACAAATTGGTGTCGAAAGCGCATCGTCGGGTTCCCCCGCGCATGCGGGGATAGGCCCGCTAAGAACAGAGCGCAAAAGTGCGATCCAGCGGTTCCCCCGCGCATGCGGGGATAGGCCCTGCCCCCACTAGCCGTACCACTGAATTAGAAGGGTTCCCCCGCGCATGCGGGGATAGGCCCCTGTCCCGTTGTTAGCCGCTCGCCCTGTTTGGGGTTCCCCCGCGCATGCGGGGATAGGCCCGAAGAAGCCTGCGCCCTGTTCTCTTGTCGCAGGGTTCCCCCGCGCATGCGGGGATAGGCCCACGAAGTTGCAGGCCAGAAATCGAAGAAGCCTGGTTCCCCCGCGCATGCGGGGATAGGCCCAGAAGAGACACCGATCAAAGCGCAAGATTTATGGTTCCCCCGCGCATGCGGGGATAGGCCCTTCACCAACTTCGAGCGCAAGGCAATTCGATGGGTTCCCCCGCGCATGCGGGGATAGGCCCTGCGTGATTGGACTAATCATTTTTCGAACCTCGGTTCCCCCGCGCATGCGGGGATAGGCCCATAGCTCGAAGAACATTGGAAGAAGGGTGACGGGTTCCCCCGCGCATGCGGGGATAGGCCCTGGGGCGACTGGTTTTATTTGCATGCGGAGTCGGTTCCCCCGCGCATGCGGGGATAGGCCCACAGCGGAGAACAGCGACTCTCTATCGGGGAAGGTTCCCCCGCGCATGCGGGGATAGGCCCCATTTTCTTAGCTGTTCGCGCCGAATGTCTGTGGTTCCCCCGCGCATGCGGGGATAGGCCCAAGATTGAGCCGGAGCGGGTTTGGACTTTCAGGGTTCCCCCGCGCATGCGGGGATAGGCCTTCGCACGCTGGACTGACCCGCTGACAAGCCACGGTTCCCCCGCGCATGCGGGGATAGGCCCTTGAATGCTCTTCGACTGCGGCGACAAGACCAGGTTCCCCCGCGCATGCGGGGATAGGCCCGTGCGTTTTTTGAGCCACCCTTATTCAAAGCTTGGCGCGCCGCGACAATTTGCCCGAACTGTTCAGCTAATACGGACAGGTGATCATTGATGAGGCGCATCATCTAACCGCAGAAACATTCGAAGCAGTTTTGAAGCAAGCCAGCGCACGCTTCATTCTCGGGCTCAGCGCCACACCCGTTCGCAGCAATGGGCATCATCCAATCATCTTCATGCAGTCAGGTCCCGTCAGGCATATTGCAAAACGCCCGGCACACGTCCCTGATCAGCTATTGGTTCGGGTCCAGCCTCTTCCGACTCCGTCTGTTCCACTGAACGCCAGTATCCAAGAGGTTATTCGGCTATTTGCTGAGGACAATGATCGAAATACACGCATCGTCGCCGACGCGACCAATGCCCTGGAAAACGGGCGCAAGGTGCTGCTACTGACCAAGAGAACGGAACACCTTGACCTGTTGCACACGCAATTGGGAATGTCGGCTACCCATGCTTCATGTTGCACGGGCGCATGAAGGCAAAGGAACGCCAGACCATCATCAAGGCACTGGCGGATTTACCGCAGGACGCCCCGCACATATTGTTGGCCAGCGCACAACTGGTCGGCGAGGGTTTCGATCATGCACCGTTGGACACGCTTATTCTGACGCTGCCGATCTCATGGGCCGGAACGCTACAGCAATACGTTGGACGGCTACATCGTGACCAGGCAAACAAGAGCGACATCTTGATTTACGATTACGTTGAACCGGATCATCCTCAACTCTACAGGATGTGGGAAAAGCGACAGCGGGGTTACCGAGCGATGGGTTATCAAGTTATTTCCGAACAACAACAATTGCGCCTTAGCTCCTCATGACTCCTCGGGTTGTTTTTAGGAGTAATCGCTCGTTTTACCTTTTCGAGGGGATGGGCACATTTAGCCAAGTTCCGGCTAGAGCACATATCCCAATCGTCTAAACTAGACAGCACGTGACCTCTTGTTTTACAAGGGGTTATTTGCTTTTTAGCGTTCAAGAAACCGGCTGATTCAAAACAAATCAAACTGATCTGGCGTCTTTTTCGCAGGCATGGCCTTGCGGCCCTGAAAGCTAATGATGCGTTCGTATTGCTTATCGGTCATTTGAAAAATGTTCACTTGCCCACCTAGCGGCAGTGCTTGTTCTACACGCTGGCAATAGGTTTGCATTTGCGTATGGCTGGTGCAAAAGCGCATGTACACACTCAGTTGGCCGTAGCGTTTGATCAAGGCGTTCACCACCGTGCGAATTTGATTTAGCCCAATGTGTACGGTGGGGTTGGCAATCTTGCCGTAACGCTTTTCTGGTGTGTCTTCGGGCTTGCCAGTGCCAAAGCCAACATGGCGTTGCAAGTATTCGCCGTAGTAGGGCAAACAAGGCAGTATTTCGCCTGTGCTGGCATGACTGATGTTGCTATGGTGGTCAAAGCCAGCAGTCAGCACAGCTTTGTCATAGGTGATGACCTCGGCTTTGAGTGCAGGCAATATTTTTTGCAGTGCATTGGCGCAAAGGCTGCCGTAGCCTTCTGCTAAGTTGGTGTTTGCCACGCGTTCTGCTGTGGCCTCGTCGATGCCCGTATTTTCTTGCAACCAACGCACCAGAGTGGCTTCGTTTTCTTCTTTGACAAGCTGCATCACGATGCGGTCTTGTTGATCTTCACTCAGCTCAAACCATGCAGGACCAAACAAATTTTTCTTGCTTAGCATTGCACTCGTGCTGTTGCCTTTGAGCTCTGTGCGTTTTCCATCTTCAAGGTTAAAGCCACCCGAAAACCCAATGAGTTTTTTGATCTGTGTGAATGTTCGCTTCGTATTGCCTTCAAGTGCTTGAATGATTTGGTTGCGTTGCTCTAGCGTGAGGGCTTGCTCACTCAGACCTTCTTTCAACAAGCGCAGATTGTTGACCTCTTGGTAAATACGAAAGCGTTGCTGGCTAGGCAGTTCCAATGGCGCGCGCTCTTCTTCGGGCATGAGCGTGCATCGGCCAGGCTTAACTGGTTTGAGTGGGCGTTGGTGCAGCAAGCAGTCTTTAAGTTCTGCACGCGCCGTTTCGGTAAACAGCTTGGGGTTGAGTTGGGATTGTTTTTGCCAAAGTGCATCAAACTCGCCTTCGATCATTGCGCGATCAATGTAGAGGTCGTAACGCATTTCAGTTTTGGTTTTGCCATCTTCGCGCTGCACCATGTGTTGGCGATAGCGTGCGCGTACCGATAGACCTGATTGGTGACGCATATTGAGCCATTCCCCCACGGTGCGGCATTGGGTTGCTTGCATCGCTTGGCGCAATTGGCTGATGGCCGTTTTTAATGCTCCGCTGTCGTTTTCTTTTTTGTCAGTTTTGCGGTTGCTTTTAAAACCGCGTCTTTGGTTGATGTGAAATATCGCACGCGCAAACTCATCGGGCCTTAGTGCTTGGTCAAGCCCCTTGGCGCGCAGTGCGAATGGGTCAGAACGTTCAAGTAGTTTGCGATCTTCTTCGTCTTGCGGAAAGAAGCCGTGCGCGATGAGAGTTTTCATCATGCGCGCTTTGCGCTTGAGCAGCCTATCGCGGCGGCGGCGCATGGCGCGTGCTTCGCGCCGAGTCACTGCAAGTGATGACCCGTCTTTGGGGTTACGACCATCGCTAAAAATGCGAACACCAGCTTTGATGATGGCGCAGGGTTGGTTTTCTGCATTAAGCCTGACCATGGCCCAGCCAAGGGATGTGGAACCGAGGTCTAGAGCTAGCCTATAGTGCATTTCATTCATATCCGCGGCCTTGTATTAATTAATGTGGTCTATTGTGCTATATTAGTCTCGTAGAAGTAAATTGGGATATGTGCTCTGGGCGCTAACAAGCTGAAGATTTCTTCCAGATGCATCAAATGAAAGGGCCGCTATATGCGGCCTTTTGTCTTAGGCGATCAAAATTAGCGGCATTCACACTTCTAGAGTGCGTAGTGCAGCCTGGTTGCGCAATTTAAAAGGTGGCGAGACGCCCCAGCCACACCTACCAAGGCAGTAGGTTCGCTAATTCTGGCGTATCACGGATATGAAGACCGCACAATTTGCCGATGAGCAATCCAAGAGTCACCTATCTTTATTAATCCTGGCGACCAGGATGGTTTCGATACCGCAGATATTAGTTGTGATGAAGCAGATCTTGTTTACCCATGCGACATAGGACTTGCTAAAGCAGATTGCGATCCAAAAAGGTTTACATGGTATCAATAACTGTTAAACCTCGTACCAAATTCATGCAATAGAATTATATATTTACACTTTTGTAGTTCAATGTGTTTCATTAATAAATGTGTCTGCTAGGTGCTCACAAAGGTTCTTCATGCCATTTCTTGTAAGATTTCAGGAATTCATCGCACCCAAGTCCTTATGTTTATTATCTGTGTTTGCACTAATGCTTACCGCTTGCGGTGGGGGCAATGAATCTAACAATACAACGTACGTAATCACTGGAAACATCTCTGGCTTAGCTAACGGACAACAAGTCACCTTGCACAACAATGGCGCTGATGCGTTGATAGTCACATCAAACGGTAACTTCATTTTCCCCACACCTGTTGCTTTTAACGGTAGCTTCAATGTAACTGTCGGAACTCAACCCACTGGACAAACATGCTCCGTCGTCAATAACTCCAGCAGCGGTGCTGGCGTGACATCCAACGTCAACTCCGTGAATATCGTTTGCTCAACCAACACTTATACGATTGCAGGCAGCGTCTCTGGCTTAGCTAACGGACAACAAGTCACCTTGCACAACAATGGCGCTGATGCGTTGATAGTCACATCAAACGGTAACTTCATTTTCCCCACACCTGTTGCTTTTAACGGTAGCTTCAATGTAACTGTCGGAACTCAACCCACTGGACAAACATGCTCCGTCGTCAATAACTCCAGCAGCGGTGCTGGCGTGACATCCAACGTCAACTCCGTGAATATCGTTTGCGTCGTGATGGACTATTTCAAATATGGCGGATTGACTTGGATGCGGCCCCTTTGGGAATTACGCGGCTGGAGCAATGCCTATACATACTGCAAATGGTACGGCTGGCGGTTGCCTACAAGCACTGAATTATGGAATATGTCCAATTCGAAGATTCATATAAATTTGGGGTGGGTTAGTGGCTTAACTTGGACATCAACGCAGTCGATGATCGGCGTCAACTACGAACTCATCGATACATCCGGGCCCTCTCTCTCCAGCGGCTACTACAAGTCATTGAACATGGTAATGTGCGTCTACTAGGTAAGCGGCTGGTGAAGTCATATTGTTGAACAGGGAATAGACAGGCACAGTGTCCACGATGAACAAAACAGTGGACACGGTGGGCAGCTCGCTCACGATAAAACAGAGAGCGCCTAAGACGTTTTACGAACCCAGCCTTAAAGCGCGAGTTGTAGCCGAATGCAGCCGAGCTGGGGCAAGTATTGCTGGGATTGCGTTGAATCATGGGTTAAATGCCAACATGGTGCATCGATGGCTGGATGAATACGAGGCTGGCATTGGTTGGGCCAAGCATATTGAGCGTCAAAGCTCAATTTGTAGCAATTGCCATGGAGCCAAGCGCTGTGATGCAAGGGCCTGCTAGCCATGATGTGTTACCAAGTGGTTTTATAGAAATTGAGGTGACGCGAGGCAAATCGCGCATTTCTATGAAATGGCCAGTGGACGCGGCAAACGCATGTGCCACGATGCTGGGGCAGTTGCTGACATGATCCGAATAGATGCAATGTGGCTGGCGGTGCAGCCACTGGACATGCGTGCGGGAATGGATAGCGCGATTGGCGCGTGTGGTGGGTGTATTTGGTTCGGCCAAGCCGCACACGGCGTATGTGTTTAGCAACCGTCGCGCCAATCGGCTCAAGGTGTTGGTGCATGACGGGGTTGGGATTTGGTTGGCGGCGCGTCGGCTGCACAAGGGTAAATTTGTGTGGGCACAAGATGAGGGTAGTCAGACGCGAGGGCTGAGTCGGGTGCAGCTTGATGCACTGGTTGTGGGGTTGCCATGGCAGCGCATTGAAGGTGCGATAGATTTGCTGTGAGGGCATGATGTTGGTTTGTGAGATGCACGGCAATTGGTGGATATGCCGATGGTCAAGGAGGTGCTTGGCTGGCAGACTTGACTCTCATGATTGCAGCAATAGAACTGGCCAAACTCGACGATGCGACACGCAGCATTGTTGAGCAGTTGCTGCAACGCATTGAGCGTAATGCGCATCAAATTCATCAGCAAGCAATTGAAATCGCCAAGCGTGAAGCTGAAATTGTTAAGCGAGATGCTGAGATCAATTGGCGCGATGCCAAGATTGAGAAACTGACGTTTGAGATGGCGCAGCTCAAGCGCGTGCAATTTGGTGTCAAGAGCGAGCGGCTCAATGTGGATCAACAGCATTTGTTCGAAGAGGCTGTGAGCGCTGATTTAGCGGCGATTGAGGCAGAACTCGACGAGCTCAAGGCGTCAGCTGTGCCAACAACACAAGCCTCGAGTGAGAAGTCCAAGCCAAAGCGTGCGGCGTTGCCTGCGAATCTGCCTCGCGTGGAGCGACACCATGAGCCAGAGAACACGATGTGCGGGTGTAGTTGTGAACTCAAGCGTATTGGTGAGGACGTGAGTGAGAAACTGGATTACGAGCCTGGGCAGTTCACGGTGGAGCGTCATGTTCGTGGCAAATGGGCGTGCTTGCATTGCAAGACATTGATTCAAGCGCCAGTGGCGGCTGAGGTGATTGACAAAGGCATCCCCACATCGGGGTTGCTGGCCCATGTGTTGGTGGCCAAGCATGCGGATCATTTGCCGCTGTACCGACAAGAGGCGATATTTGGTCGTGCGGGGTTAGCGATTCCTCGTTCGACGCTGGCGGCGTGGGTTGGGGTTTGCGGGGTGCGATTGCAACCCTTGGCAGATGCGCTCAAACGCCATGTGCTGAATTGCCAAGTGGTGCATGCAGATGAGACGCCTGTGGCGATGCTCGCGCCTGGCAAGGGTAAAACGCACAGGGCGTATTTGTGGGCTTATGCGGCTGGGGTATTTGAGCAGACGAAGGCGGTGGTGTATGACTTCCAGCCTGGTAGGTCTGGTGAACATGCGCGCAACTTCTTAGGCAACTGGCGAGGCAGCTTGGTGTGTGATGACTACGGGGGCTACAAAGCGTGTTTTGCAGGCGGCGTAACTGAAGTGGGGTGCATGGCGCATGCGCGGCGTAAGTTCATGGACTTGTTGCTGGCCAACCAGAACAGCTTGGCACAAACGGCGCTTGATTTGATGGGTCAGTTGTACGGAATTGAGCGACGCGTCAAGGATGAGTCGGCGGACAAGCGGCTGCAGGTGAGGCAGAGCGAGTCAGCCGCCATTGCGGATCAATTGCATCGGTGGCTGAAGGCGCAGCGTCAGAGGGTGCCTGATGGAACGGCGTCGGCCAAGGCGATGGATTACTGCCTCAAGCGCTGGGTGGCGTTGACGCGGTTCATTGAAGATGGGAACTTGCCGATAGACAACAACCATGATGAACAGCAAATTCGGCCATGGGCGACTGGGCGCAAGAATTGGTTATTTGCGGGGTCGTTGATGGCGGGGCAAAGGGCTGCGGCGATCACGAGCTTGATTCAATCGGCCAAGCTCAATGGGTTAGACCCGTACATGTATCTGAGCGATGTACTGACGCGTCTACCGACACACAAGGCAAGCGACATTGATTTGTTGATGCCTCATATTTGGAAGCCTGCTAGCTGGGAGTGCGGCTAAGCGACTGGAGCAATAGAACTCAAGCGGGACTGGCCTTGCGCAACAACTGCGGTGAGACCTTCCAGTTCTGTCCGTCATCTGTGAGCAAGCTGGCTGTCTTTTTGTTGAGGCGTACAACCAAAGCGTATTTGGTGATGCCATCGCCGGTGGTGAAGTGGACTCGGTCACCCTCGGTGAATTGAGCCAGTTGGACAGTACTCTTGGCTTGAGCCAACAGATTTAACCGTTCGACAACCATACGGTTGAGATAGAGCAGATCTTGTTCACCCATATGGCGCAGAGCTTGTGCAAACAACTCCCGATCAAGAACGGTTTGCTTGGTACTCATGGCAGTTAAAACTCTCGACACAGACAATAAGTTTACAGTTTAAATGCTGTCTACATCAAAACCGTTCACATGCAAGATGTGTTTGCTAGACGCTTACTCTACTAGATGTAAGGACATGCGCCCATTGAATGAACGTGTGCCAATGCAATTGGCGCAAACCGTCAACGAGGTTTGGAACATGGACTTTGTCTCAGATAGCTTGTCCAACGGTCGCAGGATCAAATGCCTAACAGTGGCCGATGACTTCAGTCATGAGTGCGTAGACATTGCGGTGGACTATGGCATTCAGACCAGTACGTGACTCGTTTGCTGGACCAAGCGGCGATCTTCAGAGGCTACCCGTTAGCAGTACGAACAGACAACGGCCCTGAGTTCGCGAGCCAAGCTTTTATGGCTTGGGCAACGGCGCATGGTGTGAGGCATATCTTGACTCAACCAGGACGCCCCATGCAAAACGGCTACATCGAGAGCTTCAATGGGAAGTTGCATCTACTAGGTGTGAGGACACGGAGATTGACTCTGTTGCATGTCGTAATAAAGTAGTTGGGCTCTAGCAGGAACAATGGCCTCTCAAAATGCAGCTCCCTTCTACACAAAATTCATGACATATTCTTCAGAGATCATCTCTATATCTCTGGCCAATAGGCCTGCCCCACCTTTGCGTAATCATCGCCTTGGATAACCGTGCGAGAGATCAGTCGATCATCACCTAAAACAATCATCGCGAACAACCATTCCTCTAAAGACTCGGCTTGAGTGGTCCGCCGTTTCAGCAACTCCGTTGCCGATGGATTTATAACAACGAAATCCGCTTCACACCCTGGCAATAAATTCCCAACAATGCCCTCCAATCCTAAGCATTGGGCTGCTCCTGCTGTGTGCATCCACCACAAGTCATGAGGGGACAAACTATGACTTCTTCGCCCAGCATCTTGGAGAGCTACGGTATAAGCCGCATGCATGGTGACAAATGGCGAGAAGCTTGTTCCCCCACCGACATCGCTCGCTAGACCATACTTCACACCCGCCTCGTCTGCACCCGCGAAATCGAAAAAACCACTACCAAGAAATAAGTTACTGGTAGGACTACAGGCAATTGACGCCCCAACGTCAGCCAATCGGTCACGATCTTCCCCATCTATGTGCACACAGTGCGCATAAATAGCTCGTTGTCTCAACAAACCAACTTGATCGTAGACATCTATGTAACTGCGCGCTTTTGGATAGAGCTCCTTTACCCATCGGATCTCGTCTTTGTTTTCAGCCGCGTGGGACTGTACCCACACATCCGGATATTGTTGCGCCAACTCCCCGCACCCGCGTAGTTGTCGTTCTGAACTAGTCGGCGCAAATCGAGGGGTGATGGCATATCCAAGCCGGTCTTTCTTATGCCACTTCTCAATCAAACTTTGTGTTTGTTGCAAGCTCTGAGCAGTATCTACATCTCGTAACCCATCCGGACTGAATCGGTCTTGCAAAACCTTCCCCGTAATCATTCGAAGTCTTCTCGCTTGAGCTTCTTGCATCAATGCGTCAACCGACTCAACATGTGAAGTCGCAAAACAAAGCGCCGTTGTTACTCCGTTTCTTTGCAATTCATCTAAGAAATATCGAGCAACCGAACTCGCGTAATCAATCTCAGAGAACCTCTTCTCATGCGGAAATGTGTACTGCTCCAACCAGGGAAGAAGCCCTTGTGCAGGCGATGCAATCACGTCCGTTTGAGAATAATGAACATGCAAATCAATAAAGCCAGGGGCTATGCAACGATCTGGCCAATGCGTCACACTCACATCGCAATACTTTTGTCGAACCTCTTGATAAGCGCCCAACGCTTCAATACGGACAACCCCATCGGCACCTTCAGCTGTTATCAATAGCCCGTCTTGTAAGTACGAAAGCTCTTTCTTAGCTGCATCTGCAAACCACAACAAATTTGCGCGCCACCCTCTTTTCTTTTTGCGCTCAATATTCATCAGTTAGTCCACTTCTCTAACACGTGTAACCGCTTTGAGAACTCGCTCTGGCGTTGCGGGAGCATCTAACTCAACGGGCGTTGTCGAATCCCTAACCGACCCCACAGCATCTCTTAACGCTTCAAAAACACTTATCCCAAGCATAAAGGGCGGCTCCCCAACTGCCTTACTCCCACCGACGTTTGCCTCACGGTTCTCTTCCATCCACAAACTAACATTCAATTCCTCTGGCATATCTGCTGCTGTCGGAATCTTGTAGGTACTCGCACCTTGCGTTAAGAGCTTACCGCTCTGATCCCACACCAGCTCCTCGGTCGTTAACCATCCAACACCTTGCAAGAACCCTCCCTCGATTTGCCCGATGTCAATCTCTGGATGTAATGATCTCCCAACATCATGCAATATGTCTGTTCTAAGTAGCTTGTACTCGCCCGTTAGAAGATCAATTGCAACCTCACTGCATGCTGCGCCGTAGGAGAAATAGTAGAAAGGCCGCCCCGTCAATGTTTTTGGATCGTAGTTGATCTTCGGCGTCGCATAGAACCCATCACTCCACAATTGCACCCGTTGCTTGTAGGCAAATTGCACAGCCTCTTCGAAACTGCGCTTGTGCCGTGGCGTTACGACCGAGTCATCAATAAAGGTGATCTCATCCGCAGAACATCCATCGTTTTTGGCAAGGCAATCTGCAATGTTCTTCTTGATCCGAAGCGCGGCATACTCTGCGGCTCTCCCATTCATGTCTGTTCCACTAGAAGCCGCCGTTGCACTTGCATTGGCTACTTTGTCAGTGTCACTTGCACTGATACGAACACGCTGCTCGGAGATCCCTAACGTTCGGGCCACCACCAGACAGACCTTCGTATGAAGACCTTGTCCCATTTCGGTTCCACCGTGATTCACCAAAACGCTGCCATCTGTAAACACACTCACCAAGGCACCCGCTTGATTAAATTGCGTCGCAGTGAAACTGATTCCAAACTTGACTGGCGTTAACGCCAATCCTTTCTTAAGATTTTCCGATTGAGCATTCCATTGTTTGATCTCCTCACGCCTTACCCGGTACTGGCAATCAGTCGCAAGTTGCGTGATTAGTGCTTCTAAGACGTTGTCTTCAATCTCCATTCCATAGGGCGTAATATTGCGCTCTTGAATTCCATAGAGATTTTGCAAGCGAACATCTAAGGCATCCTTCTTCAGACACCGTGCGATATCTCCCATCACCGTCTCAATCAGAATCACCCCCTGCGGCCCCCCAAAGCCTCTAAATGCCGTATGGCTCTGTGTATTCATCTTGCAACGATGTGATGTCACCTTAACTGCAGGTAACCAATATGCGTTATCTGTATGAAAGATTGCTCGATCTGCAACTGGGCCACTCAAATCTGCGCTATGCCCGCAATGCGCCATCTGCAATGATTCGAATGCCTTAACTCGACCATCGGCATCAAAACCCACTTGCCATTCGTGACTGAATGGATGACGTTTTCCTGTCACCAACATATCATCTTTGCGGTCTAAACGTACTTTCACGGGCACTTTGAACTTGTTTGCGGCCAATGCTGCCCACACCGCCAAGTGGCCAGCTTGGGTCTCTTTTCCCCCAAAACCCCCACCCATGCGACGACAAATCACACGCACCTGATGCATCGGAATATTCAGCGCATGTGCGACCCAATGTTGCACCTCCCCTGGGTGCTGGGTGCTGGAATGAATCTCCCACCGTCCGTCTGCTTGAGATATGGCGTATGCCACCTGACCCTCAAGATAGAAATGCTCTTGTCCTCCCACCTCTAATTTGCCAGATAGCTGATAAACACTCTCTTGCCACCCAGCATCAATTGCCCCTCTTTCTAAATGAACACTTGGCAGTACAAAGCTTGACTGTGCACATGCTTGTCTTGCGTCCAAGGTGGGGGCCTCGGCATCGATTCGCATCGGTACTGAATTAGCCACTCGCGCCGCAACCTCTCGCCTTTTTGCCACCACCAGTCCTACCACTTGACCGTAGTATGCAATTTCGCTCTCTGCAAAGATATTCTCATCCGCCACATAAGTGGCTAATTTGCTGCTCCCTGGTATGTCGCTCCCAGTCACAACTCCCGAGACCCCTTCTTGCGACTGTGCCCATACCCAATCCACATGAGAAAGAGTTCCTGCGGCGAGCGAACTCAATACGACAACTCCATGCAATGTGCCCTCTATTAATGGCATGTCATCAACATATGGGGCGGTCCCTTGGACATGTCCTATAGCACTCTCGTGAGAGTCACTACTCTTTAACAAAGTATTTATGCTGTTCATGACAAGTCCTCCAAACGTACCGCGCCTTGTTTCGTGCGCTCTAGGTATGCCCGCTCGAGCAAATTACCCAAGACTATTTGTCGATACTCACCACTCGCTCGTAAATCTGAAATTGGCTCGAATTCGTTCGCGATTTCAACTTGCGCCTCTTTCCAAACCGCATACTCATCTTCTCGGCCCTGCAAAATGCACTCCGTTCTCATTGCACGAACAGGGGTTGCTGCCACGCCGCCAAGACCGATTCTCACAACATCCAGTCCTTGCTTATGCCCCTCTATGCGAATGGCCATACACACTGCGGAAATATCGTCTTCGTGTCGCTTCGATACCTTGTACAAGCCCAACCACTCGCCTTCAGATGGCCGAGGAACCTTGATACAAACTAACACCTCATCAGGCCACATCACCGTCTTCTTGTAGCCCATATAGAACTCGGACAAAGGCAACTCTCTAGACATTACCTTAGAGTTGCGCCACGCTTTCAACACCACTGTTGCATCTAAAGACAACAGCAGAGGCATGCTGTCGCCAATCGGTGAGCCATTTGCAATATTGCCGCCTAGCGTGCCCGATTGCCGTACAGGCCACCCAGCAAAACGTGCTGCGAACGCTTTAACGACAGGGCGCTCTTTCGCGAGTACATCAAAGGCCTCTTGCAACGACACGGCCGCACCTATACACAAATGATTGGCAGTAACTTCTATCGCACGCAACTCTTTGACACGATGCACATCAATGATGTGGGGCAGATGTTTCATACCCTGCTTTACCCATATGCCAACATCCGTAGCGCCGGCAATCAACTGAGCCTTCTGATGCTGGGCTCTCAGCTCTAATAATGTCGACAACTCCGTCGGCATCTCATAATTCATAACACTATGCGCACAAGACCGAATCGTCATTAACTGATGAGCAATTTCTTTCTCATTTTCAAGTACTTTTGGATAGTCACGCATAGAAAATGCAGCATCAACGATAGATCGATAGCCCGTACAACGGCACAAATTCCCGGACAAGGCATCGATCACATGAGATTTTTGAAGCTCCTCACTCTGTGCACATGTACGTTGATACAGCGAAAATAAACTCATCACTACGCCAGGCGTACAAAATCCACACTGTGTCCCATGTCGCTGAACAATCGCAGCCTGTGCTGGATGAAGCACCCCCTCTTGAGCCAGATCGGCTGCCGTCCATAAGGCCATTCCATGAATAGCATGTGCAGGACGAATACAGCTGTTGATCGCTCGGAAATCTAAATGCTCACCATCCACCGTGTCCGCAATAACCACCGTACAGGCGCCACAATCACCCGCCGCACAGCCCTCTTTAGCATCGCATACGCGTAAATCCTCCCTCAAGAGATCTAGCAGCATCCTGTCTGGCGGAATATTGTCTAACTCGATGATTTGCCCTCGCTTCCAGAACCGTAGAACACCTTCACGATTTGTGGTTTGTGACATGCTTTGCCTCGCGATTTTCATAAGAAGCCACCCAATAGACGGCAAGTATAGTTAACTTATTAAGTATTCAAAATAATTTAAATAACTTAAAAATAAACATTTTGGCTCCTTGAGCAACAAAAAAGCCCAGAGCCCAGCCGCAACCGAGCCGTGCCACTCTCCCTAATCGAACAATATTCTTACGCTCTGTGCGCCCGGACAATCAGGCCACTAAGGGTTCAGGCTTCTCAGCCCTCGCCCTTAGCACTCATATCAATTCCTAAGGCTGAACAAAAACAATATTGCTAACTTTACGCCCGTAATATTCCGTCACATACAAAACCCCATTCGCATCTGTTGTGACCCCTGTGGGGGCGTTGAAAGTTGCTGCAACACCAGAACTCAGTGTAGGAGCCAGCGTAGTGACAACACCTGCCGCAGTGATCTTGCGGATCTTGTTATTTCCTTGATCCGCCACATACAGGTTTCCACTCGTGTCTTTGGTGATGCCGTATGGACTGTTGAATTTTGCATTTGTTGTCGTGCCTTCTGCAAAGCCCTGCGACGAGCCCGCGAATGTCGTCACGGTGTTTGAGGTGTCTATCTTCAGGATCCGACTGTTCGTGTAATCACTGGCATAAATGTTGCCACTCGCATCAACTACAACTCCTAATACAGATGGGAAGTTGGGTAGCGGGATTGATCTGCTCCGCGTACCAGCAGACGTAACAACTGAGATGTAGCCACTATACTGGTCCGACACATAGAACTTGTCGGTTTGACTGTCAAAGTAAATCGCTGCAGGCGTAGTGATGTTCGAATCAATTGCGTTTATATCAATAAACGTAGACACAACACCCGCACTTGTGACCTTCTTGATTATGGTTGAGTCTGTTTGAACAATGTACAAGTTCCCACTTGCATCAAAAGTCAAGCCGACTGGTGATATCAATCCTGAGACAAAGGCTGATTGCTGGTTGCTTGTGGTTATCTTGGAGACAGTACGCCAGGCACTGGAAACGATAGGAACAATACCTGGGTCACTTCCAGAATCATCCCGCCATTGAGCTACAAAAACATTTCCTTGCGCATCCACAGCAACGCCGGTGGGGGCTGGATTATCAGTTGCTGTGCTGACCAGCGGAGTTGTAATTGCCCTTGCCGCAGATGCTGAGCATGAAACAGTCACGTTGGACACATCACTCGTCACTGAACTACTGCTCGCGTTCGCTGTGACTGAGCAAACTTGCCCTGTAGGTTGCGTGCTAACTGTCACGCTATAGCTTCCATTTAGCGCTACAGGTTGCGAGAACACAAAACTGCTGTTAGAGGTCACAGTGAGCGCATCTGCCCCATTGTTTTGCAACGTCACCTGCTGCCCGTTGGACAACCCGGATACGCTGCCTCCAATCGTGTAGGTACTTGCCGGAGCATTTGCACAAACGATACTCACACTGGTCACATTGGCTGTTACACCCGCGCCGCTACCAGAGTTGTTTGCGACTGAACAAACTTGTCCCGTGGGTTGCGTGCCAACTGTCACGCTATAGCTTCCATTTAGCGCTACAGGTTGCGAGAACACAAAACTGCTGTTAGAGGTCACAGTGAGCGCATCTGCTCCATTGTTTTGCAACGTCACCTGCTGCCCGTTGGACAACCCGGATACGCTGCCTCCAATCGTGTAGCTATTGGCTGTAGCTGTTGCACAAACGATACTCACACTGGTCACATTGGCTGTTACACCCGCGCCGCTACCAGAGTTGTTTGCGACTGAACAAACTTGTCCCGTGGGTTGGGCATCAACAGCGACGTTATAACTACCGTTGAACGCAATCGGTGTATCAAAGACAAAATCGACATTCCCTGGAACAATCAGAAGATCTGCACCGTTATTCCTCAAAATCACCGACTGGCCGCTAGCCAAGCCAGACACACTGCCACCTACGGTGTAGTGGTTAGTAGAGCAGACGATATTGACGCCACGCACATTAGCCGTCACACCAGCGCCAAAACCTGAATTGTTTGCGACTGAACACATCTGCCCAGTAGGCTGACCAGTAACTGTAACGTTGTAACTGCCGTTGAACGCAATAGGTGTATCAAAAACAAAATCACCATTCCCCTGAACAGACAAAGGATCCGTCCCGTTGTTTTCCAACACCACCGTCTGACCGCTGGCTAAACCAGAGATGCTCCCACCAACAGGATAAGTTCTATTCTCAAACCCACCACTAGCCCCTCCTCCGCCTCCGCATGCGCTAAGCATTGCTAACATCAAAAATGAAAGAAGCAAACTAAGAAACCCTCGATCTTTACGAGGATGGAAACAAGAACCACAAGAAAACATAAGGAACCTCCTTCATAAAAACGCACCTAATAGTTCTCACAAATAAGGTGTTCAACAAATATAGAGTATTCTATTACTACTTATAAAACAATTTGTATATATTTGTTGTACAATTTTGACAATCTAGAAGAGATCTATCGGACTTACGACACAAGGCAGGGAGCGCTCATGAAATTGAAGTTCTATTTTTTGATTCTTTCTACGCTTTGGGCCCACAGCGTTCTCGCCCAAGACGAACAGCAAGAAACTTCTCCCGTCTTCTATGGAGAGATTGCACACTTGCCTTTAATCGTCAAATTCCCTGACACATCAAAGATCAGGCCAAAGCTGGCTCGCATCACCATTGGTATGGATATCAATGAAAACTGGGCGCTGGAAGGCATGGCGGCCACAACAGTCAACAAGGACGAAGAAGTAACAGCCACCATGGGCGGCGTATTCTTGAAGCCTCATACCCCCGTAGCAGAAGATGTTGAACTCTTCGGTCGCATAGGGTTCAATCGCACTCTGCTGGGAGGCTCGGCGGGCGGGGCTGTCTCAAACGTGGCGTACGGTTTTGGAATGCAGATGCAACTCACAAAAGATTACTACGGGCAAATTGATTACATGATGTACGGAAGAGGCCCAAACTCTGAGTCAACGCGAGGCTTAAGTCTTGCTCTTGGAGTTCGTTTCTAAGTCCAAGTTTCTCAGTCAGAAACTGCAGAACAGCGCTTTCCTAACGAGTCCATGTTGAATGAGATGCCCCGTTGCCCCGCCTCACTGTTGTGGCGACAAATCGAGATAGACACGCGCAATACATGCGCGACTTTGTCTCCACGGACCCAGCCCAGTTAAGTTTGGGAGTGATTTCATGATTACAACTCTCTAGTCGCGAGCTGAATCAAGATGTGCCGCGCAAAAAAGGGCGAGCAGAGCCGGCCCTGAATTCATGACCTATCTGGGCAAAACGGCGCATGTATTGTTGAGTTTCGAAGCATGCTTGCAGTGAGCAAGCAGCATCAGAATATCGCCAATCTGCTGGCAATGCTTAGTGCCGCAGGAATTGAGTTTGAGACACACCGCACAACGTCAGCACCCAAGCGGCTAGCATCTCATGATGTACGTTCTCTATACGAAAGTGGTGCCTGAACTACGCATGATGAATGCTAGCAAGGCGAACACAAACTTTACGGCATAGAGTTGAGCGTTTTCTCGCTCGAATTCGAAACCCCGCATCAAGCGCCGTGTTGCGCACATGGCTCATGCAGCACGCCTTGTCTATTTTTTCCAGGCGAGCGCGATAGGTTCATTGAAACGACTGTAATCGTGAATGAAATTGCGGTCGTGACGCGCAATGTTGCCGATTTCCAAATCACAGGTGGGGCAATTCTCAATCAATGTGAACACCAACTTATCTAGGTGTTGGCGGTCTCCACGTGCTGAACCCCATAGGTTACTTGGATTGCATCCAATTCAAAGCTAGGGCGATGTGCTGGACGCTGGGCTCTAACTTAGAAAAGAGTAGTCTTTTGCATTTTGCGGAAGTTGGCATGCCCGATACCATGTTTATATCGACAAGAAGCTCACCCTCTTAACGTTGCAAAGCAGCTCGTACGGAATTGTTCGGGCGTATTGCGCCACTTCTGCAACACGAATGTGTTTCCCCCACAACTCAACTTGGCTACCCTGACCTGAGTTCTCGAGATCGGTAATGTCAACAGCGAGCATATCCATTGATATCACGCCCAATGTTTTCGTGAGCCGCCCATCAACCAACACCGAACACCCCATCGCATTCCTTGGATAGCCATCTGCATAACCCAAAGCCACAATACCTACTCTAGAGTCTCTACTAACTCGCACGGTGCAACCATATCCGACACCTTCCCCTGCTTTGACATTCTTCACATCAAAGATTTGGCTTTTCAACTCCATTACTGGCTCTAGAGAAAACGAACTACCTGGCACAGGATTAACGCCATACATTGCAATTCCTAATCTGGCCCAATCTGAAGGTGGGCCTTTTGCGCTTAAAACTCCCGCAGAATTGCAAAAGCTCAACTCACAATCGAGCCCCCTCGTCGCATTCATTAGTTTTTCAATTTGCTTGGTTGAAAAGTCATCCCCTTCAACATCTGCACAAGCAAGATGTGTCATGAAACTCACTTTTGCTACCGCCTTGGTCGCGCACAGTCGCGCTATATATTCACACGCCAAAGAACCATCCAGCCCCAAGCGATTCATCCCCGTCTCAAGCTTGAGCCACACATTAAGTCCACGCATTGCACTAGAGCATTGCTCAATCATCTCCAATTGTTCATGTCGACTTACAACAACCCAAAAACCATGATTGGCCGCTTTGCGCAACTCCTTAACGTCAAAAACGCCCTCCAACAAGAGTATGGGCTTTTGGATACCTGCCTCTCTCAACTCGAGCCCTTCTTCCAGAAATGCAACAGCAAATGCATCTGCATCCATTTCTAACTTTCTCGCGCATCGCACAGCCCCATGACCATATGCATTCGCTTTCAAAACAGCAAATGCCTTTCCGCCATGAAACGTTCGCAATTTCTTGTAATTGCTCAAGAGCGCATTTAGGTCTATCAATGCTTGGCTTGGTCGCGTCATTTCTTTGTCTCCCTTTAGATTCAGATCACATTGCGGCTATAACGTCGCATCGATAATCCCTCTTGTCTGATTTGCGTCTCCCTTCCCAGAAGCAAATCCTTCACATACCGACCTGAACCACAGGCCATCGTCCAGCCCAGCGTTCCATGCCCGATATTCAAATAGAGGTTCTGAAAGAACGTTTCCCCCACAATCGGGGGACCATCCGGAGTCATCGGGCGCAACCCCGTCCAAAATTCTGCCTTCGACAAATCCCCACCAGGAAATAACTGTTTGACCACCATCTCTAACGTTTCGCGGCGTTGACTCAGCAACGTACGGTCTACACCTTTCAACTCGGCCATCCCCCCCACACGAATCCGCCGATCAAAACGTGTAATCGCAATCTTGTACGTCTCGTCTAAAACTGTAGATATCGGAGAACGAGAAGGATCAAACACCGGCATCGTCAGTGAATATCCCTTCACGGGGTAAACCGGCACATCTACTCCAACATCCAAAAGCGCTTGTCGAGAGTCAACCCCCATTGCCATTACATAACCATCTGCAGACAGCACACCTCGCTTTCCGCCTTTTTCATACTGAACCCCTGTAATCTTGTCTCCCACATTCAACAACTTCTCGACCCTCATACCAAACTGAAAGCGGACTCCCAACGCTCGCGCCATCCGAGAAAGTTCTTGCGTAAACAAACGGCAATCTCCCGTTTCGTCTTTGGGCAATCTCAACCCACCAGCAATCAGTGCGCTCGCTCCTTCAAGCCCTGGTTCAGCCCGAATCACTCCATCTCGATCCAAAAGCTCGAATGGAACTCCACACTCATGCAAAACACGGATATCTTTTTGTGCAGCATCAACCTGAGCCTGCTCACGGAAAAGTTGTAATGTCCCCGCACATCTGTGTTCATATGAAATCCCCGTTTCTGCTCTGAGTTGTTGCAAACAATCCCTGCTGTATTCCGAAATGCGCATCATTCGTTCTTTGTTACGCGCGTAACTCGACTCGTTGCAATTTGAAAACCATTGCAACATCCAACGCAATTGAAACAAACTGCCATCCCACCTAGCACTCAGCGGCGCATGCTTTTGAAACATCCACTTCAGCGCCTTCAAAGACATGCCTGGTGCTGCCCATGGCGTGGAATATCCAGGTGAGATCTGCCCTGCATTGGCGTAACTCGTCCCCGTAGCGACGTCTGGACCCGCCTCCAGTACGATGACATCAACACCTTCTCTCGCAAGGTAATACGCAGTACATACACCTATGACCCCTCCACCCAAAACAACAACTTGCATTACTTCCCCATTCAAAGTTTGTTCAAAGACTAGGGTAAACACCCCCGCTTATTAGTTTGTATTATTTACTAAATGAAACAATAATGAGTCTAATGGGTTATTTATCGAGTTAGCCTTCGGTCATACCCGTTCGGAGTTCTTCTGCACAAAAAGTGCCTACTGCGACGCGCACCGGTCCACAGGACCGAGCTGTCGCCATCGTTTAGCAATAAAACCTCAAGGAGTGAGACTGCATGAGCAAATCTATGGATAGCTTCCAGCAAATCGTCGAGCAAGAGCAAGGGCTCAAAAAAGTCCTGAGCGCAGGACAAATGGGCATGATTGCAATTGGAGGTGCAATCGGCACCGGTTTGTTCTTAGGAAGTGGATTGGCGATTGGTTTTGCCGGTCCAAGCGTGATCATCAGTTACGCTATTGGCGCGCTCATCGCCCTGATCCTGATGGGGTGCCTCGCAGAGATGACCATTGTTCACCCTACCTCAGGCTCTTTTGGTGCGTACGCAGAACACTACATGGGTCCGTGGGCAGGGTTCATGGTTCGCTATGCATATTGGGCATGCAATGTCTTAGCCATTGGAACTGAAGTAACGGCCATCGGCATTTACATGAAGTTCTGGTACCCAGATATACCGAGTTGGTTCTGGATTTCATCGTTCTCACTTGCCCTAGTGCTGATCAATGCGTTCAGCGTCAATATTTTTGGTCTGGTTGAATATTGGTTCTCGGTAATAAAGATCGTTGCAATCATTGCATTCATTATGATTGGTTCATATGTGGTCTTTGGTCCTGCCACAAGAGTTGGTGACGTAGTTCCTGGGCTCCATCATTACACTGAACATGGGGGCTTTTTACCGCAAGGGTTATGGGGAATGTGGATTGCAGTCATCGTCGCGATATTCGGTTACCTTGGAATCGAGATGATTGCAGTAGCTGCTGGCGAAGCACACGAGCCTGAAAAAGCCATCAAGAGCGCAGTTCGTACAACACTCATCCGCTTAGCGCTCTTTTACCTACTCACAATGGGTCTCATGCTTGCCATCGTCCCATGGACCCAAGCCGGCCATGAAGAAAGTCCATTTGTCAAAGTTATGACTGCGGTCAACATTTCTGGCGCCTCAGGCGTGGTGAATTTCGTTGTCCTTATCGCAGCACTCTCCGCGATGAATAGCCAGCTCTACATCACAACACGAATGATGTTTAGTTTGTCTTGCGCAGGTTATGCACCTAAGCAGTTGGGCCGTCTTAACAAACGTGGTATTCCAATGCTGGGATTGCTGCTCTCCACTGGCGGCGTTGCACTGGCAACCATTCTAAGTATCGTTGCTCCAAAGCAATCTTTCACCCTCATGATGGCCGTTTCAATGTTTGGTGCCCTGTTCACATGGTTCATGATCTTTGTCACTCATTTCTTCTTCCGAAAGAAGTGGGGCAATGAAAACTCACAAGCTTTGCCCTTTCGCATGCCTGGTTTTCCATACCTGACATTTTTGGGTGGAGCTCTCATGCTGGCCATCATGATCACCACCGCATTCACAAAGGAATTCCAAATGACATTGGTCTTTGGCATCCCTGCTTTGATTTTCGTTAGCGTTGTGTATTTTGTCTGGTATGCGAAAAAAACGGACATTTCCCAACACATGTAAACAATTTCACAGCACAGCTTGACTCTGCCTCTCAACCCCATGGCGCTAAAGGAACTACTTTGGAACGGCACACCGCGCCCGGTTAGTTGCAACCTTCGATGCGCAAAATTAAAGATTCTTTAGTATTGTTTTTCTTTCAGTTTGTAATAAAATAGATATGTCTTAACAGGAGTAATCATCATGCATTTCTTGAGAATGAAAGTACCCGCGACTGCGATTTGGTTGGTAGGCGTATGTCTTGCGAACAGCGCAGTGGCTGCCACCGCAACTGCTGACATTGGTATCTCGTTAGCCGTTAGTTCACCATCCTGCAAAGTGACTAATTCGAAAGGTGCCCTCCAATTGCCCACTGCAACAAATTCAACATTGTCACTAGGGAATTATTTGACAGCACATGGCATTACCACTCCTGGAGTTGGCATGTCCAATAGAGTTACGAGCCCAGCTCTAGAGATCACAACAACAATTACTTGTAGTGAGCCCACCGTAATAACCGGATTTCTAGTCGCCCCAGCACCTGGCTCGGTTCCTTGGGCAGCAGGGTGGGTGGCGACACAATTCTTAGTGGATTCATCCACTCCACCCGTCGCATTTTTCGGTGGTGCTGCGATGCTCGAATATGAGCAGGTATCAATTGACAAGGTCCCCGCTGGGTGGAGTTATACCAATTATTCAGGATTGACGAGACCTTATTCAACAGCTTTCTTGGCCAAAACGGCAAGTGCAAGTGAATTTATCTCAGAGGTGACATGGCGACCCACTTTTTACAATTCAAATTCCGCAGCAAAAGTGGGAAAGCCAACTGGAGATGTATTTACGGGAGCAGCAAGGGTTACTGTGGACTACTAAAAGGTGATGTAAAGATTTGAGAAGCTCACGAAGTGAGGGATTAGCGCTTGCTTTCTTAATGATCGCTCAAAGTGCGGTCTCAGAAACAGATATACAAGTTAGTGACAGGCTAATTTATCTCAATGAATCTCTTATGGGTGCATATGCAACATGTGTTCGTCATGGAGATGACTCCCTTTACTTAGAAGGATTGTTCTTCGAGCGCGTGAAACTCCAGAAACTTCCAGATGGACTAATTTGCGAAGGACGCCCATTTTGGAAAGCAAAGGTGAAAATAGAGAGATTGGACGGTAAAAACATAGGAAGGGCTCACGTGAGCCCTTCCGATTATGAGCCACAGGCTCCTAGGGAAACATCCATATCTAGCGAGTTGCGCCAGACTCCTCTTGGATCGCCCATAAACGTGTATGCCCTACAGCATGAAACTGGCTTTTGGTTCGAGCAGACTAAAATGACAAATATAACATTAGGAATAAGTGGGAAAAAATATTCCCCCTTTGGCCTATTCACACTAGACGGATACGCATCCAATGCAAATGGACGATCTTTCGGATTTCTACGTGATGCAAGTTGGAAACGCAGTTTCCCTGAGAAAAGGTTCACGGCCAAGTTCGGATTGAACGTAGTGAATAATACGGGTGCCGCGACTACTTTGTATGGACTGGTATTAGAATCAGAAGAGCATCGTCGCCCTAGAGATGAAGTAAGATCGATACAAGGGTTTGCTGATGTTCCTGGCAGAATTCAGATTCGAGTAAGGGGCGTTTTAATAAAGGAAATCCCAATTTCAGCAGGTTATTACAGCTTGCCTCTCTCCCATCTTACTTCCAACGCTTCTGATAATGGCCAATACGCCCTAACATTAGTCGACGACTCAGGACGTGAGGTTCGGACATGGAATGAATTTATACCAGTAACACCCCAATTGCTACCAACTGGCGAGGCGAACTGGAAGTTGTTTTTCGGGCAAATTAAAAACAGCACAAGATCCAACAATATCCGTTTAACAGAGATAAATAATATTGGAACCGGATTCCTTTATCGATATGGAATCAACAAATATCTAACAGGCGAACTATCAACAACACTTGGGAAGTATTCACATGCGAGGGGTCTTTCCTTCGATCTTATTCCAACGGCTTGGCTATCAATTGGCGCTGGTCAGAATCGTTCTATTGAGAAAGATTTTGTTAATCCTAAGAAAAATGGATATTGGGGAATCAACTTACATTCCGAGCATGCGAGTTGGTATTCCGGCCTTACACAGCAGAGTTGTCCTGCGTCAAATTTTCCAATAGGAGAAGAAAGCATATGCAGAAACATCCGACATAGTCTGCAAGTCCCAGCGGGAAGAGCCGGTCGACTCTCGTTCTTGAGATCATCATCAATCGACTCTCGCCCTATATCTTCGAGCTTCGGATTTAATTGGAGTGTCCCAGTCGCAAAAGGATGGGGAATCTCTTTATATGGAACTGAGCAACGCACAGACAACAACCGATCATTTGTTTTAGGTTTAATAGCAACGATTGCGCTAGATAAGGCTCATCTAATGAATAGTATTAGTCTAAATAACTCTGACAATCACAATGCAATGAGATCTTATTCAACCTCATATACGAATACGGCTAACAACGAAACGCAGTACTCAATGGGTGCGGATATAACGAAGCAACCGTATGGCCAATCTACGACTAATATCAATAGCTCCGTTAATTATTATCCATGGCATGGGGCGTATCAGGCCAATGTACGAATCAAAAATGATGGAAGTTACTCCCTAGGCCTCAATGAGTCTGGTGGTCTGATCTTTTTTGATGAAAATATTATTACGACTCGCACCGTCGAGAATGGCTTGGCCGTTCTTCGTTTGAAAGGGCTAAGCAATAGAACTGTAGAAGATAATAACGGAATCGTAAAATCTGTAACTAATCAGGATGGTTATGCAGTTATCCCAATGTATGGAACAAATATCACCCCTTCATTAAGAGTCGCGGCAGAAGAAATTCCGAACAACATTAAATTACCCAATGTATTGGTAGGAAGAAATCCAGACCCATGGACTGCGACATACTGGGAGCCAGAAGTCAAGAATGTGAGACAAGGGTGGATAAGATTGATTTTTAAGGCGGGTAATGTTGTCCCAACTGGTTCTGTCCTCAATCTTGGTGAACATGTGTACGTTCTAGAAAATGGCGAAGTCTTCCTAGAGGATTTACCTAACGATATTACGTCCATTCTTGTAACGATACCTAGAAGTAGGGAAAGATGTATCGTCCAACTACCAGCGGACCTAGAATTGAGGCCTCAATACAACGCAACGATGTCGACATTACAGTGCAATTAATTACGGAGTTCAAATGAATATTTCTTCTTGGAGATTCAAAATGTCTTGGAAATCTCGAATTTTTGGTCTAGCATTGTACATTTCATATTCTGCATGTTCGGCCTTAGGTGTGGATAAATTAGTTGGCGAGCTCAATGTTACCAAAGGGTTTAATAAAGTAATCACATTCACTCTATTTAACGACCGCGACGATACTATCTTCATCACAAGCAAAGGGCTTGCTTGGGACATGGACAAACTAGGAAATTTGTCAACCGTCCCTAGTAATGATCTAGAAATATTTCCACCAGTGCATAGGGTGAATCCGGGTGATAGTGCTGTCTTCAAAGTCAGATATGTTGGCGACTCGATAGAAGGAGAAGGTTTATATCGAGTTATGTTTAATGAGATTTTGATTCCAACTCCTGAAAAAGAAAATGAAAAACTCGCTGATATTAAAACTGTGACCCCGAATGTTGGAGTTGGTATGGCGATTACAGTCCCAGTCTATGTTTCGGACTTCTCGAAGAAAGAAAAGGAACTTGTGAAAGTCGTTGCATCATATAAACAAAATGGGAGAAAGTTGAGCTTGTTTGTGAAGAATATGGGTGACTCCCGTATTAATATCCGTCAGTATATCTTGAATGGTACTAAAATAAATGGATTAGGGACTGTCCTAGCTCGCCACGAGCGGTTATTCAACATCGATACGACAGAGGCCATCTCCAGCCTTGTTCTCCAAGTAGTCCATCATGACAAAATAGAGAACATCATCGTCATAAGGGAATGAATAACTTGGCTCAAATTGTCTACATTAAGAGTGCCATTTTGGCACAATTGAAACATGCCAGAAATTGTCTCTTTCTCCTAATTATAGATACAATAATACTTCCAAGCACAGCTTCAGCACTGTGTGTGATAGACGCTCCTGTAAGTCAAGTCCGAGCTAATGCATCCCTAATTAAGGGAAGAAATGATAAATTTGAGTTGAAGAACACACCGATGTCTACAAACATTTCTTTTAAATGCGATACTGACACGAATTACCAATTAGTTATCGCCCTGCAAGATTCCGACCCTATTACTAACGCATTGATATTATCTGGGTTTGGCACAGATAAAATACTAGTTCATCCAAAAATTAAAACCGTCAATGGTGGAGTTGTCGATAGGAATTTCAGAGATATGGTTGGTGGCTCTTATTCTGGGAGAGCTGTCTCAGGGGTAATTAACTACGTTCGAATTGAATTCGAACCAGTACAAGTTCATCTCCAAGGTAGTGGTGCAAGATCTAATGGGTATTTTAATGGTCGTGCCCAGTTCTTACTTCAGTATTAGAAATAGAAGATGCTCGGCGTAACTTACGCATTGCCGATTCCGAGCCTGCTCAGTTCGCGCAACAGCACTCGAGTAATTCACCTGTTACCGCAAATATAAACCATCATGTCTTGCAATAATCTTAGCACCTTGGGCTAACTTCTAATTCAGTGGTACGGCTAGTGGGGGCAGGTCAGATCAAGCAGCCAGCGGTGCGATAGCTGCGAGTGGTTTTGCGGTGATTCCGGTGATGCGGGCAATCTCACGCTATGGGGTGTCGCGCTACAGCAGCGTGATGACGGTGGCGCGTTAGTTGGGTTTCAAGACATTCTCCCCTTGGCCTTCCTACGGGGAAAGCCAGAACATGCGTCCTGCCCACAGGTGTCGGCGTTGAGACCCTGCCCCCGATCACTTCAGGTGTGGAAATTTGGGTGGACATCAGGGATATGTCTAAAGATTTGGGTGAGTGCCACTATTGGTAATGATAGAACCGACAGGCCCACGACTCCTTCGAACCGAAGGCCTGTTCTTTCAGAACATTGTTGTTAGTGCAACATTCAATCTCTTCTCTACTCCGTAGTTGTCACCAGTTGGATTCATCAACGTGCGTTTCCCGTAAGCATACTCAACACCAAGCTCTGTATTTTTAGCCACATTAGAAATTAAGTTGACATGCATTTGTGAAAGTTTCTTGTTACTCTCATTTCCAATAGCGTTAGGGTTATTGGCGAAGTTCACAACCGAATAAGCCAAATTAGAGCGTTGCGTTCCTGACCAGTTATGCGTGTACCCAACGTGGGATCCGTGCGATTTGAAAAGACTGATTCCGCTATTGGTCAACACAGCCCCTTGGAACAAAGAACCCCACGCGTAACGCCCCCCACCATTACCTGTAAATGCCCCATACACAAACTTGCCAGTAGGAACAACCGTGGAGCCGCTCAACCCAGCCTGGTAACCACGCGCACTATGTGTCACGCCACTGTTATCAGTGGTGTTGTAACCGACAGAGGCCATACGTGCAGAGACATGCCCCCAATCACCAGACTTGTTCCAGCGCGCAGTGACATCGACCCCCTTATCAAAGTCTGCACCCGAAGCTCCGCTCGTATAACTTCCCCCGTTTTCGACTGCAAAACTCAACTGCGAGGCTGGAAGATTGAACGTGTATCTGACCTGTGCTTGCCTCGGTGCCGCGGCAGTTAAAGAGGGATTGAACTGAACCGTCTCAGGCAAACCAGCAAAGTCTTCATAGTTTGACCATGTTTGTCCGACCAACCAATTATGAATCTCCACGTATGCGTGACGAATTCGCAAACCTGTCCCGTTGTTAGCCGCTCGCCCTGTTTGGCCACCCTCTGCTGTCGTACCGTTGAAATCACCTTCTAATTTGAAGCCTACAGTACCCCCTGCCAATTTGCCATCAAACCCGAATCTTGAAGTCCGCGCCGTTAAGTAGGTACCACCACGTTTCTTCGAGTCGATTGATCCTTCAATTGGTTGACTTTGCAAAAAACTTGCCCAATCACCATTCGCTGTGTTGTTGGATCCTAAATCGTGAGTTCCATCAAAGCGAACAAACCCATAGAACTTAATGTTGTTCTCACTCTGCACTGCCCCCGCTTCATTTGCATATGCAACCAACGGAAACACCAACCCTGTTGCCACTAAGGCTGAACAAAATCTCTTCATGTCATGCTTCTCCTCAAAAAGTGAATTAAAAATGCTTTCTCTTACGACTCAGCATGTTCATTAAGAAATACGAGTTCAAAAAAGACAGCCAAAGAGAGCATAACGAATGCTTTTAAATACGCAATTCGTTATCGATACGACTTTCTAGGTATTTACGAGTGACGAAACAACCGTGCGCCGATATGTAATCTTTTGGCAATCAAATTTCGGGGGTTTCCCATGAACCCTCCATAGCTTGTAGTATTTAATAATTTACTTCTAAAGTCTTATGAGGTAAATGTTATGAATATTGTCTGTCTTGGTGGCGGGCCTGCTGGTTTGTACTTCGGTTTGTTGATGAAGCTTCGTCATCCGCAGCACGACATTACCGTTGTCGAACGAAATCACCCGTACGACACCTTTGGCTGGGGCGTCGTTTTCTCAGATGCGACGATGGAAAACATGCGTGTCTGGGACACAACAACTGCGACTGAAATTCAGCACGCGTTCAATCATTGGGATGACATCGAACTACGATTCAAAGGCCAAACCCTGCGCTCCAGCGGACATGGCTTCGTCGGCATTGGTCGCAAGAAGTTGCTCAACATCTTGCAGAAACGTTGCGAACAACTGGGCGTTAAATTGGTTTTCGAGACCGAAGCCAACTCGGATAACGATTACCCCGACGCAGATCTAATCATTGCAAGTGATGGCATCAATTCGAGAATCCGTGATCTACACGTCGATGTCTTCAAGCCCGACATCGTCACGCGCCCCAATCGATATATTTGGCTCGGCACTAATCGCCTCTTTGACGCATTCACTTTCGATTTTCAGAAAACTGAACACGGCTGGTTTCAAGCGCACATTTACAAGTTCGACAGCGACACCACCACATTCATTGTGGAGTGTCCCGAGCATGTATGGCTCGCTCACGGTTTAGACAAGGCAGACTCAACGGAGTCCATCGCATTCTGCGAAAAGCTCTTCGCAGAATCATTGCAAGGCGCCCCTTTGATGACCAATGCTCGCCATCTTCGCGGCTCAGCTTGGTTAAGTTTCCAGCGTGTTGTCTGCGAACAGTGGTGGTTGAAAAACCAAAACGGTAGCCACGTTGTCTTAATGGGTGATGCCGTTCATACAGCCCACTTTGCCATTGGTTCGGGAACCAAACTTGCCTTCGAAGATGCCATAGAGCTAACCCGCCAATTTGATCAGTACGGCCACGACGCCTCGCAAATTACCAACGTGCTTAACTCATATCAAGAGGCACGTCGAATTGAAACTCTGCGCCTACAAAATGCCGCATGGAACGCCATGGAATGGTTCGAAGTTTGTGATGCTCGTTACTGCGAACAATTCGAACCCGAACAATTCATGTACTCAATGCTCACGCGAAGCCAACGCATTAGTCATGAAAATCTACGTCTACGGGACAAGACATGGCTTGAGAACTATGAGAAATGGTTTGCAGAAAAAGCGAATGTACAAACCGATGTTCCAATCCCTCCAATGTTCACGCCATACCAGGTGCGTTCCGTAGCATTGAAGAATCGCGTTGTTGTTTCTCCAATGGCGCAGTATTCCGCGGTTGATGGCATAGCTGGTGACTATCACCTCGTCCACCTCGGCTCGCGTGCACTAGGCGGTGCGGGTCTGGTAATGGTTGAGATGACGGCCCCATGTCCAGAAGGTCGCATCACACCCTATTGCCCCGGCCTTTGGAATGGCGTCCAACAACAGGCCTTTACCCGCATCGTATCTTGGATACATCAAAACAGTGATGCCAAGATTGGTATTCAACTCGGGCACGCAGGACCCAAGGGCAGCACCAACCGCCCTTGGGAAGGCAAAGGCGCTAACCATCCTCTCGAAGACCACAACTGGCCTTTGTGCTCTGCTTCTACTGAGCCCTATATGCCCAACGGCACTGCACCCGCCGCACTCACGCATGCAGGTCTAGAAGAAATCAGAAATGAGTTTGTACAAGCAACATGTCGAGCAGCTAACGCAGGTTTTGACTGGCTTGAGTTGCATTGTGCGCACGGATACCTTCTTTCTGCATTCATTTCCCCACTCACAAATAAACGCACCGATGAGTACGGAGGTAGCCTAGAAAATCGTTTGCGTTGGCCTCTTGAGATTTTCAAGGCCATGCGCGCGGTTTGGCCTAAGCACCTTCCTATGAGCATTCGCATTTCCGCTCACGATTGGGTTGATGGAGGTATCACACCTACTGATGCCGTCGAAATCGCTAAGGCTTTTAAAGCGGCAGGCGCAGACATGATTGACTGCTCATCTGGACAAGTGAGCGTACAAGAAAAGCCTATCTATGGTCGCATGTTCCAAACTCCCTTTGCAGATCAGATCCGCCAAGAAGCGGGCATCGCCACCATCGCTGTAGGTGCCATCAGCGAAGCTGATCATGTCAACAGCATCATCGCCGCAGGGCGTGCCGATCTCTGCGCCATTGCGCGCCCGCATTTGGCCAATCCTGCATGGACGCTATCTGAAGCCGCTCGTGTTGGTTACTCCAACATAGCTTGGCATAAGCCCTACCTCTCCGCGAAGCGTCAACTCGAAGCTAACTTTGAACGTGCAGCAACTCAATCTAACGCTCAAAAGAAATGACGATATCTATTGACTTATCCCATCAGCACATCGTCATCACCGGTGCTGCCCGCGGCATCGGTGCCGCTATTGCGCAACTACTTGCAACAGCTGATGCAAATTTGACCTTAGTGGGCAGAAACAAAGAAGCACTCCATGCAATGGCAAGCGACCTACCAGGACATGGTCGCAAGTTTGTTCAGTCGGTAGATATCGCCGATTTGCAACAAGTGAAAAGAGGATTTTCAGAAGCAATCCAAGCCATTGGCCCCATTCATGTTCTTGTTAACAACGCAGGTCAAGCAAAAAGCAGCTCCATTGACCAAACCAGTCCTGATTTATGGAACCAAATGCTAGCCGTGAATCTCACGGGAACTTTCAATTGCATACACGCTGCAATTCCATCTCTTCGAACAACCGGGTCCGCTCTCAATCCCTCCCGGATCATCAATATCGCCAGCACTTCTGGATTGCAAGGCTACACACACGTCAGCGCCTACACAGCCGCAAAACATGGCGTCGTTGGATTGACACGATCTCTCGCACTTGAACTGGCAAAAAATCACATCACCGTAAATGCTGTTTGTCCAGGCTATACAGAAACAGCGATCGCCGCACAGGCCATTGAGGACATCGTTCGAAATACGGACAAGACGGCTCAACAAGCATTTAGCTTACTCACGCGTCGCAATCCCCAACAACGCATGATTCGCCCTGAAGAAGTGGCTTCATGTGTTCTCTGGCTTTGCCAAACCGAATCTCGAAGCATTAACGGACAAGCCATTGCCGTTGATGGCGGCGAGTCTGCTGGTTAAACACGCATCGTTCACCAAAGACACTTCATGAAGCACCTACTTGGACAACCTCACTCTTTGCCACGTCATCGACTTTCCCTCTTTGACTACAAAGCACAACACTTTGATTTTTCTTGGCTAGCGCGTGTCGCCACCATCACTCTGAATCGCCCAGAGCGTAAGAACCCCATCTCGTTTGACTCGTACGCAGAACTTCGCGACTTATTTAACTCCATGTGCCTCGCAGATGATGTTGATGCGATCGTCTTGAGCGGAGCTGGAGAGAACTTCAGTTCAGGCGGTGATGTACATGAAATCATCGGCCCACTCACCAAGTTCGATATGCCGGGTCTACTTGCGTTCACTCGCATGACCGGTGATGTGATCAAAGCCATGCGCGCATGTCCACAACCTATCATCGCAGCAGTTGATGGCGTCAGTGCAGGCGCAGGCGCCATGCTTGCGTTAGGTTCTGATCTGCGCTTCGGCACAGCACGCAGCAAAACATTCTTTCTCTTCAATCGCGTCGGCCTCGCAGGCTGCGATATGGGGGCATGCACCCTTCTGCCTCGAACCATCGGGCAAGGGCGAGCCAGTGAACTCCTATTCACTGGTCGCGCCTTAAAAGGCGATGAAGCACAGCAATGGGGATTCTTTAATCGATTGTGCGAACCAGATGTCTTGCTTGAACAGGCACAGCAATTCGCAGTCGAGCTCGCCAGTGGCCCCACTTTTGCAAACGGCATGACAAAGAAAATGCTTAAGCAAGAGTGGAATATGGGCATCGATGAGGCAATCGAGGCCGAAGCTCAGGCTCAGGCCATCTGCATGATGACCAATGATTTTCACCGCGCGTACAACGCCTTCGTCGCCAAAAGCACACCCTTCTTCAAGGGAGACTGATTGTGAGTGCTGTAACACATACAACCTCCGCTTCATGGCAACAAGCGTTGCAGTGGCCATTCTTTGATCAGACACATAGAACATTGCACTCGCAGTTGCATGCCTGGGGACATAAACATTTGCTTAATGTGTCGCATGAAGATACTACAGTTGACAACGCTTGTAAGCAGCTGGTCCAAGTACTTGGACAAGATGGTTGGCTACGTCATGCTGTCGCAGGTACGCAATATGGCGGCATTGCCAATTCAATAGATACACGCAGCGTTTGTTTGACACGCGAAGTTCTTGCGTGGCACCACGGATTGGCAGACTTCGCTTTTGCCATGCAAGGTCTAGGCTCTGGCGCAATTAGCTTATTCGGCACAGATGAACAAAAAGAACGTTACTTACCTCGCGTCACGAATGGCAACGCCATCGCTGCATTTGCCCTAAGCGAACCTCTAGCAGGTTCCGACGTAGCCGCCATGCAATGTCAGGCACACATCCAAGCCGATCACTACGTTCTCAATGGCGAAAAAACTTGGATATCTAATGGCGGCATAGCCAATTTCTATGTGCTGTTTGCGCGCACTAATGAGGCCCCGGGCTCTCGCGGTATTAGTGCATTCATTATTGATGCTCATACGCCAGGCTTTTCTATCGCCGAACGCATAGATGTCATAGCCCCACATCCTTTAGCTCATTTGAAGTTAGACAATGTCTGCATCCCAATCTCGCAACGCTTAGGTGAATCTGGCCAAGGCTTCAAGGTTGCCATGGCGACTTTGGATGTCTTTCGCACTTCCGTTGCTGCCGCCGCGCTTGGCTTTGCTCAACGGGCTCTTGATGAGTCACTGCAATGGGCGAAAACCCGACAAATGTTCGGAACTAACTTGGCCTCGTTTCAACTAAGCCAAGCCAAGCTTGCTGATATGGCCATGCAAATTGACGCGGCTCGCCTCATGACATATCGCGCAGCGTGGATGCGCGATCAAGGTCAGCGCATCACTAAAGAAGCTGCCATGGCCAAATTCACGGCCACCGAAAACGCTCAACACGTCATTGACATGGCCGTCCAATTACATGGGGGCATGGGGGTGAAAAAAGGCTGCATCGTTGAATCCCTCTATCGGGAAATTCGTGCCCTGCGCATCTACGAAGGTGCAAGCGAAGTGCAACAACTAATCATCGCGCGCGAATTGCTCAAAGAAAGCGATTGAACCACACCATGTGTATCAACAACCTTCTCCCCTCCTCGCATGTCGACACATTTGCCCGCGATCGACTCCCGCCCAAGGAACAATGGCCTCTCTTTATCTTTGATCGTCCAGAAATTCAATACGCCGAACAGCTCAATGTCGCCAGCGAACTAGTTGATCGTCATGTTATTGCCGGGAACGGAAAATTGCCTGCACTTCACGGACAAAGTCCCCTCGGGCCATTCACGTGGACTTACGAACAACTGCAACAACAAGTAGATCGCATCGCCCATGTCTTAGTCTCCGACATGGGTTTAGTAAGCGGCAACCGCTTGTTGCTGCGTGGCGCAAACTCTCCCATGACTGCCGCTTGTTGGCTCGCCGGCATTAAGGCTGGATTAGTTTTGGTTCCCACGATGCCTTTGTTACGTTCTGCAGAACTGCAGAAAATCATAGACAAAGCACAAATCACTGCTGCACTTTGTGCCGCCTCATTGGCAGATGAGCTAGATCATTGCTTAGATCCTCTCCACCCGCACAACACTCCGTCATTGCAAAAAATTCTGCATTTTGGTGGTACGTCCTCAAATACATGTTTAGAAGAAAGAATGTTTCGCCACAATGCGGATTTCCAAGCATGCACAACCAGCCGAGATGATGTTTGCTTGATCGCTTTTACAAGCGGAACCACGGGAGTTCCCAAAGGCACGATGCACTTCCATCGCGACATCTTGGCAATGTGCGATTTGTTTCCACGTCACTTCTTAGAAATGACGTCCCGAGACATAGTGTGCGGCACACCTCCATTAGCTTTCACGTTCGGTCTAGGTGGACTCTTAACATTTCCCCTACGCTATGGCGCCTCTTCTATTTTGATCGAAAAATACACACCTCTGTCACTTCTAGAAACGATCTCGCAATACCGCGCAACTCAGTGCTACACAGCTCCTACTTTCTACCGCCAGATGGCACAAATTGCTCCGCAGTTTGACTTGAGCTGCTTACGCCACCCAATCTCTGCCGGAGAGGCGCTACCAGATGCAACAAGAGAGCTGTGGAAAAAAAGTACAGGCCAAGAAATCACTGACGGTATTGGCGGCACAGAAATGATTCACATCTACATCGCATCCGCAGGGAAACACGTCAGGCCCGGTTGTCTCGGCTACACAGTCCCAGGTTATCGAACGCAAATTGTTGATGACCAAATGAATCCTCTACCCCCTGGTGTCCCTGGTCGGTTAGCCGTTCGTGGACCTACGGGGTGTCGGTACCTCGATGACACCAGGCAACAGGACTACGTAAAAAATGGCTGGAATCTACCAGGTGACACCTTCATCATGGATGAACAAGGCTACTTTCGCTATCTAGCGCGCAACGACGACATGATCGTCTCCGCCGGCTACAACATTGCAAGTCCTGAAGTCGAGAATGCACTCCTAGAGCACCCTGCCATCTCTGAGTGTGGCGTAATTGGAACGCCCGACGAAGATCGCGGCCAAATTGTCACTGCCTTTGTTGTACTAAAAGAGGGATACGTTGGCTCTACACAAATGGAAATGGCTTTGCAGCAATTCGTTAAAGATAACTTTGCACCATATAAATACCCTCGGAAAATCATTTTCGTTAACCAGCTTCCCCGTACCGAAACAGGTAAGGTTCAGCGCTTCAAATTACAACAACTTGCTTAAGGAATAACACATGTGGAACGTACTTCAACCCGATGGATGGCTACCTCCTAAAGGTTACGTCAACGGCATCCAGACTCGAGGACAACAAATATTTGTCGCGGGCATGATTGGATGGAATGGTGACTGCCAATTCGAAACCGACGATTTCGTAGAGCAATGTCGCCAAGCCCTGCGAAACATCGTCCAGACCCTAGCTTGCGCCAATGCAGGACCAGAGCACTTAGTACGAATGACTTGGTATGTCAAAGATAAAGCCGAATATCTCCAGCACTCACGTGCGCTCGGAAAAGCTTATCAGGACGTCATTGGACGTCATTTCCCTGTGATGACTCTCGTTCAAGTCGCCGACCTACTTGAAGATCGGGCCAAGATTGAAATTGAAGCCACAGCCGTCGTGCCTGAGTAAAGTTGTCTCCACTACTCCCCGCCATAGGAGCTTGATGCTCCCCTTTAGCACCTTACATGAGCACCTTCGTCAATGAACTCTTCAAGTCTTTTTCGTTTGTTGCTTTTGTCCGCTATTTGGGGAGCATCTTTTTTATTCATGCGCATCGGCGCCCCTGTTCTGGGCCCCACTCTGTTGATATTTTGTCGTGTCGGCCTTGCCGCTCTTTTTCTATTCGCAATCAGTACTTACAGCAAACAAAACTTATTTGTTTCTTTGCACTGGAAACACTATTTGATCCTTGGCTTGTTCAATTCAGCCATCCCCTTTCTTCTTTTCGCCTACGCTGCTAAAACAGTTAGCGCGTCGCTTCTATCCATCCTTAATGCAACAGCCCCCATTTGGGCCGCAGTCATCAGTGCGCTCTGGTTCAGATCGCCGCTTACCATTAAAGCCACCTTAGGAATGACCTTAGGGCTCATTGGTGTTGGCGTACTAGCGGGTGTTGAAGCGCTCACCTTGCAAGAAAACGGGACTATTGCAATCGCCGCAGGATTGGCTGCAGCAATGTCATACGGGATTGCCACAACTTACGCAAAAACAGCGAAATCAGTTGCCCCATTTGCAAACGCACATGGCAGCATGTGGGGCGCCACACTACTTCTAGCCCCCCTCACGTGGCTGTCTGCACCTGTGATGGATCTCCCCCCTCTACGCATTGTCCTTTCTGTCGCAATTCTGGGCATTGTCTGTAGTGGCATTGCCTACCTTCTTTATTTCCGTCTGATATCCGATGTCGGAGCAACATCTGCTCTCACCGTCACATTTCTAATTCCTGTATTCGGTATTCTGTGGGGTTGGTTGTTTCTCGGGGAAAATATCGGCCTGCATACCGTTATGGGTGGTGCTGTGATCCTCATCGGCACCGCTCTAGTCACCAACTTCTCCATTAAGACTCTTTTTGAAACTCCGCGTCTCCCAACCATCTAGCAATTCCGAGCAATACTTTCTATTACTTCTCTCCTGCGTCCGTCTGTCATAGATGACACAATAGATACAATTTTGAGATTGGAGTAGAAATGAGTTTTTATGTTATCGACGACCATCCCATGATGCGTCAAGCCATTGCTATGTTGTTGCGTCGCGTATTTTCGGCAACAACAGT
Source organism: Limnohabitans curvus (assembly GCF_003063475.1). NCBI lineage: Bacteria > Pseudomonadati > Pseudomonadota > Betaproteobacteria > Burkholderiales > Comamonadaceae > Limnohabitans > Limnohabitans curvus. The sequence continues at coordinate 95,023 of NZ_NESP01000002.1, read as the reverse complement.
TGTTGAGCTCGGAAAACTCAGCGAGCTAGCCGCCGCCGTGATCAAACATGGCGAACCGAAACTTTTTGTATTAGATTTGTTACTACCAGGAGTCAAAGATACAAACGCAGTAAGAGAAATCAAGACGATGTTTCCCGATGTGCCACTGGCAGTGATGTCCTCAATGGCCGCAGGTGATGCCCAAGAGTCGTGCATATCGGCCGGTGCTGATCTCTATATCGAAAAATCCACATCTGTTAATGAGATCTCGGCTGCCATTTCTAATTTGTTTATGAGCAAACATGATGAGGGAACTAGCCGTTCTTCTGAAGAAGTAAAGCTCTCTAAACGTCAAAAGCAACTCATAGGTATGCTTGATCGTGGCCTAAGCAATCGCGACATCGCAGCTGAGTTGGACATCAGCGAACACACAGTTAAAGTCCACCTCTGGCGCTTATTCCGCCGATTAGATGTAAAAAGCCGTACTCAAACATTGCACTACGCTCGACTCAACGGCTTGTTGTGAACTTTTCGTTTCGGGCTTGCCATTTATCGACCATACCGCTCCGTACACGCTGCATTGAATCGCCCCGTGTCTTGAGCAGGCGCCGACCTTTGAGGAGATAGAGCTATGACCTGCCCCCTGCCAGCCGTACCAAAGTAATGGCAGTTAGTCCGCAAATTCTGGAGAATTGCGGATATGAAGACCACACGATTTACCGATGAGCAAATCATCGCTTTCCTCAAGCAAGCTGAAGCTGGCATGTCTATCAAGGAGCTTTGCCGCAGCGGCGGCTTCAGCCAGCCCACCTTTTACAAGTGGCGAGCCAAGTTCGGCGGCATGGAGGCTTCCGATGCATCCAGGTTGAGAGACTTGGAGTCCGAGAACACCAAACTCAAGAGGCTACTGGCCGAGGCCCATCTGGATATTCACGCGCTCAAGAGCGTGTTCGGCGTAAAGCGCTAGCCCCACAGGTCAAACGCGAGGCGATTGGCAAGATGGTCCAAGACCATCAACTGTCCGAGCGCCACGCCTGCCGTCTTGTGGGGCTAAGCCGCGACAGCTATCGCAACCCACCACAACCAGATCAACTCACCCGTGATCTGTGCGAACGCATCGTGGACATCGCCCATGTACGCCGCAGGTTTGGTTATCGGCGCATCCATGATTTGCTGCGCCCTGAGTTCCCGCATGTGAACCACAAGCGGGTTTACCGGCTTTACCGAGACGCCAACTTGGCTGTACGCCGTCGCAAGAAGGCCAAGCGGCCATTGAATGAACGCGTGCCACTGCAATTGGCGCAAACCGTCAACGAGGTGTGGAGCATGGACTTTGTCTCAGATAGTTTGTCCAACGGTCGCAGGATCAAATGCCCAACAGTGGCCGATGACTTCAGTCACGAGTGCGTTGACATCGCAGTGGACTATGGCATTTCAGGCCAGTACGTGACTCGTTTGCTGGACCAAGCTGCAATATTCAGGGGCTACCCGCAAGCAGTACGAACAGACAACGGACCTGAGTTCACGAGTCGAGCGTTTATGGCTTGGGCAACGTCGCATGGTGTGAGGCATATCTTGATTCAACCAGGGAGGCCCATGCAAAACGGTTACATCGAGAGCTTCAATGGGAAGTTTCGTGATGAGTGCTTGAACGAGCAATGGTTTCAGACCTTGCCCCAAGCTAGAACGTGCATCGCTGAGTGGCGCAGGGACTACAACGAAGTCAGGCCACACAGCAGCTTGGGTCGAATACCACCGGCTCAATTCGCGCAGCAGCATCGGAGTAATTCGAATGCTGCTGCAAATACAAACCATCAAGTTTTGGAATAACCTTGACCCCTCGGACTAACTTCTAATTCAGTGGTACGGCTAGTGGGGGCAGGTCAGACCCAATTCACCAGGGAATCTAATATTTTCAGTCATGGCTTACATATTACCCACGAAAGCATGTATTTGCAAGTCACGGCTTGCAATATTCGCAAGCATCGGTAAACAGATGGCCGCTAATTATTCGTAACGACTTAGACGGAGAATGCGCCTACTGCGCTCTGTTATTAATCAAGTTAGGGGGCGATTCAACCAACTTTCGCCTGTAGAAATATTTCTTTAGAGCGCCGCCGTGACAAGAATCTCGACCTTCCAATTCTTGTCAGCTAAGTTTGCTTGAATTGTTGCCCTTGCGGGGGGACTCAATGGCGAAACCCACTCGTCCCATGCCTGGTTCATTCCCTCAAATTCATTGATATCTTTTAAGAAAACCTGAACTTGAAGAAGTCTTGTTTTATTTGTACCAAGCCTGCCTAGTACATTGTCAATTTCACTCAGCACATCTTGGGTTTGTCCCACAATGTCCTTTGTAGTATCCGTTGGCACTTGCCCAGCAAGATACGCTACACCCTGATAACACACAGCTTCCGACATTCTCAGGGTAGGCTCTAACCTGGTTATTTGTTTATTCATTTACTTTTCTTAAAAATTTCATAAAGCGCCAATCCTGCATCGTGCGTTTTAAGCAAATCCTGAACTTCAAATGAGCCACGCAAAAGCTACATATCTACAATAGCAGTTCTATTGTTTGCCACTGTCTTCTGTCTTGATGAAGTTCAAAGCGAACCGGAACAAGACGTCATCATTCGGTGTCTTCCACCCTTCTCCAAAATAGTGTTCTGCTAGGCTTGTTTTCATTAGGCTTCTCACTGACGTTGCTTGGAATCCCTTCTGCTCGTAGAGTCGTTTTGTTGATTCAGGGCCTTTGTCAAGGACTTGCATCACAAACTGCTCGACCAAGAATGTCTTGTCGCTATCGTTGCTCTCTTGATACAACTCCCAAGCGGCTTGTAGTCGATTAGCGCGGTACTGTTCTAGAAGTTCAATACGCTTTTGTTTTTCGCGCGCTTGTTCTTTCTGTTTATCTATAAGCGCTCCAGTTTGTGCGTCAGTCGGATGGTTTTCCAGCACTTTTTCTAAATATTGTTTTGGCTTCTCAACAGAGCGTAAGCCAGGCTTAGCTATACGCTCGGCCAGAACATCAAGGCCCTTCGAAAGGGTGTTTTCTCCATGTTCATCAAAAAACAACTCCGCCTGTTTTTGTGTAATGCCAAGTGCGATGGCACGGCCAATTTCTTTGAGCCCACTTTCAGTATTGACATTTTGCAATGGGGGCTTGTAGTTCTTCTTTCGGGAGGCCCTGAATTGAAGGTCAACAACTTTCGCGCCTGCCTTGTAAGTGATTAGCTCCACATCCACTGTTGTCTTACTGTTAATTTCGTTTATTGCTTTCTTCACGTAATCTCGGTTGAAAACCTTGAACTCCAATACGCTGTTAACACTGTTCCAATTTCCCGTAAGGACAGGACGCCACCATTCCCAGTTACGACGGGGGGTCAATCCGGTTGCACTACTTAAATAACGAGTCACGATGTCATAAAGGGCCAATCCTGCATGCGTTTTAAGCAAGTCTTGAACTTCAAGGGAGCCACGTGCAAAGGGAAATGGATTAAGAATTTCAGTTCTAACTTTTGGAGAATATGACCATTCCAGTTTGCTACCTGAACGATTGCTCATGATTTCCGCATGAGCAATCATCCCGCTTACACCCCAATTTGAGCCCTCCCCCGCTGTTGGCGACTGCCAGGCAATCGCCGTGGTCGTCATCGAAGTCAAGGCTTCACGAATTAGCTTCATATTACGACTGTTGTAGTTCATTTTTTTGAGCACCTCGGCAAGTGGAGCTTGGAAACTTTCTTGCCCAATTTGCCAACCTTGGCGCTGTGCAAACCACATCAAAGTGAAATAAAGCTTGCGTTCAATGACATTTATTCGCCCTCCTTCAGCTGGCGTCATAGCCAACGTATCAACAGGTTTCTTCAAAACATTTCTAGAAGTAGCCAGAATGCTTTGTTGTTGTTCCCCCTCCTCCTTTACTACTTCCAAATAACTCATTTCCAGGTCGAGATTAATACATTGGTACATGAATTATTTTAGAGTAAGTTAGTCCGAATTAACAGTACCTCTTGGTGCACAAATTCACACACTTCTGCTGCATCTGACTCGCTCTACATCACTATTACGTAACAGTGGGATGCGCTGCAAAATTAGTACTTTTAAAATGCAAAATACGTTATTTAATTAATTCGTTAATTATGATAATTGTTAAATTGTGATTTTTGAACGTAAATTTTCAGTGCACATATCCACTCACCTTGTTGCACAAATCTTCTCACCATATTGCACATAAACACTCACTTTGTTGCACAAATCTTCACACTAAACCCCACATATCCACACACCTAGATTACCTTAACCTATTGATACATAACGGTTTTTATGGCCCTTAATCTTGTAAAGACTTTGTTAGATTAATTGTTAAGTTTCTTAAGCTCAGGATTGAAATAGTCAAAATGATCTGCTGCGTCACTGCCCTGTCAAGGTAATAGCAGTAAGTCTGCAAATTCTTAAAAATTGTGGATTCAAAGACCATCGTTGCCAAAGCGGCAGATTAAGTCAGCTCACTTTTTGCAAGTAATGGTCCAAATATGGCTGCCTGAAGGCCTCAGACGCCTCTAGACTGCGAGATCTGCAATCCGAGAACCCCGAGCAGCCTATTTACACATTCATGCGCTCAGGAGCGTTTTCAGAGTAAAGCACTAGCCCCACATTTCAAACGCGAGGAGATCGGAAAGATGATCCAAAAACATCCCACGATTGGACAGACCAAAGAAGGACACCTCCTTAATCAGAGGGCGCCTAAATTAGCAAGCCATTGCGCAAGTTGTGCATGAGCGAGCCACTTATGGTTGCCCTTTGCATGCCAAAGTTCTGTTGATGGCGTTCCAGTCACAACTTGCTAAAGAAGCCAACTACGCCTTCTCTACCACCATTGCCAGCAATGGCTAAGAGAGGTGCCGGAAATTGCACCAATAGCAGAAGATCTGTTTCATGCAATTGATTTGAATTGCAAACACTGGCGCTATCCATCGCCAGAGTGGCGAATGAAGGTCGTGATTTTTTCACGTGGGCGACCAACTTAGCATTCTCATGAAAAAGGGGAGAATTAATCGCCCCTCGCTATTCGGTAGCTGTCGCCCTCTACGCAAAAGCACTTTACCAATCGCTTGAATGTTGACCTAGTCTAAAAACGGACTTCTTTGTAGCGGTTGCTGCCGATTAACGTCAACAGTGCTGATGACTACTTTGGGCCACATGCAGTCACTGGCGAAAGACCGGTTCGGACGAGCCAAATTACGTTCAAAAAACTAACAGCTTCGACAGGTGCGAGTGTCGATGCCAATTCAGTGGCATCGACTGAAACTTTCAGCCCAGATATAGTCATCTCAATAGGAAGAAAGTGGAGGAACGATGGCACTCAGCGACTTCTGGAATGGAACAAAGCACCGGACCCGGGCCGAAAGACTAGAGCAAGATCTGAAGGCTTCGCAGTCGTCTGCCGACGAACTTCGAAAGCGCTGTGAGGTGCTGGAAGCCCAACAGCAGCAAAGTGGCCTACTGAGCTTGGCCGAAATCAAAGACCTAGTCAAAATGGAGGAAGACCGTCTGGCTCAGACCGAGGAGCATGTGACTGCGGCTCAGGCTGAAGTGGACGCAGCCCTTCGAAATTTGAATGACATCCGTAAGGCAATCCTAGTTGCAGAGGACACGGTAGAGCTGGAATCGTTCGCGTTGTATGTGCCCAAGTATCAATTCACCAACAGCGCCGACTACAAGGGCCAGCTGGATGTAATACGTGAGGAGCAGAAAGAGTCCGCCCGTCGATTGAGCAAGGAAGTCGAAAGCTGGGACCATTCCGGGGTCACGCTGACGAAGACTGAGTGGAAGCAGTTGCGCAAGGACGTCCTCAAGCTCTCGCTGCGCGCCTTTAACAGCGAGTGCGAGAACTGCATCGACAACGTTAAGTTCAACAATTTAGACCGCATGGAGGAGCGCATTCGCCGATCCTTCGACGCCTGCAACAAACTGCTAAAGCGGACGGAGTGCTGGTGGATGGAAGTGGTCCTTCAGCGCAAGTTGGCAGAGCTGCACCTAGCTCACGAATTTCAAGTGAAGCGTGCTGAGGAGAAGGAGATGGCGCGTCAGACTCGCGAGGACCAGCGTGAGCAGGAGAAGCTGAAGCGTGAAATCCGCGAAGCACGCGCCAAGATCGACAAGGAGCGTCGGCACTTTGCCAGTGTGATTCAGAAGTTACAACTTCGGTTGGCAAGCGTCCAGGACGACCATGAGCGTGGGGAACTGCAGGCACGCCTTATCGAACTGATGCAACAAAACGGGGCGCTTGACGAAGAAGAGCGCCTCTTGGATTACCGCGAGCAGAACGCTCGAGCCGGCTACGTATACGTGATCTCGAACATCGGCGCGTTCGGCGAAGGCGTCTACAAAATCGGAATGACACGACGTCTCGAGCCGATGGATCGAGTCGACGAACTAGGGGACGCCTCGGTACCATTCCGGTTCGACGTGCACGCGCTGGTGTTCTCCGACAACGCACCGGCGCTCGAGGTAAAACTGCACGCGCACTTTGCAGAAGGGCGCATGAACAAGGTCAACGGGCGTAAAGAATTCTTCCGCGCCGACCTTAAAGAGATCGAAGCGGTGATTCGTGCAAACTACGACGCAATGGTTGAAGTGGTGCACGCGGCGGCAGCGGAGCAGTACCGCGAGAGCCTTCGGATGGTCATGCCAGCGGAGTCCATCCAAGCGGCGGAACTGGCCGTGGCCTCAGACGCCCGCGGTTGAGCTTTTGGTTACCTGCGGAATCAGTAATGCTTGGCGTCATATTTTCGGAGATAAAGCACCTGGCGCGCAGCGGGCCATTGAACCTTAAGATCCGCTCGAGCTAATCTCTGATCGGCAGGTTAAAGGCGTCCAGTCCAAGCAACCCGACGGCTGGAATGGGTCGATAGCTGTCAATGGGAGCCCCCAATTAATTCACAGTTCAATGGTCACAACGATTGGACTAGTTGGTCACGTAGCTGGACTTACTGGTTAACATCACTGGAATACGCAACGGGCATCAACCACAAGCGGATTTATCACGTGATGCAATAAAGCATGAAGACAAAGTTGCCATTAAGCAAAGCAACGCGCGTTGGTGTTCATTTGGATTAGCGTTAAACATCAACGGACCCTAGCGATTCAAATTTTGTGATCGCACTTAGAAATGCCAACTTAATTTTCCCAACAGGACCACTTCTTTGTTTTGCAATGATTAACTCTGCAATACCAGGTTCTTTGGATTCCTTGTTGTAGTAGTCATCTCGGTAAATGAACATGATCACATCTGCATCTTGTTCAATCGCACCCGACTCGCGTAAATCACTCATCAGAGGACGCTTATCGGTCCGCTCCTCAACTTTGCGACTTAGTTGAGATAACGCAATGATTGGACAGTCCAACTCTTTCGCTAGAGCTTTCAACCCCCGAGTGATTTCTGCCAATTCATAAGCCCTGTTTTCAGCGCCACGCCCTTCCCCACCTCCAACCATAAGTTGAAGATAGTCAACCACTATCAAAGCGAGCCCGCCGGTTTGACGTGCAAGACGTCTAGAACTCGCTCTGAGCTGATTAGAGCTAAGCGCTGGCGTTCCATCTATGTGAAATGGTGCACGCGCTAAGCGCTCACTCGCCTCAGCAAATCTTGACCACTCATCGTCTGTCAGCTTACCAGTGCGCAATCGCGATTGATCAATGCGACTAACAGATCCTGTGGAACGGATCGTTAATTGTTGTTCTCCCATTTCCATCGAGAACACGACGACTGGTTTATGTTCATTCAATGCAACATGCTCAGCGATGTTGATGGCTAATGCAGTTTTGCCCATGCTTGGACGTGCCGCCAAGATGATTAAGTCACCGCCTTGCAAGCCGGAGGTAATGGAGTCAAGACCATGTAGGCCTGTCGATAAACCTGTGATCTCATCGCCTCGATCCGCCATTTTTTGCACGTGATCAATCAACTCAGGAATGAGCACGGACATGGGGCGAGGCCCCTGTTTCATCCGTGAACCTTCTTCTCCAATTTTGAAGATTTTTTGTTCGGCTTCGTCTAAGATCAGATCCACTGCGCGACCTTGGGTGTTCATCGCATTGCTAACGATCTCGTCACCTGCGGCCGTTAGCTTTCTAAGGATCGCACGTTCGCGCACGATTTCTGCATATCGACGAATATTGCCGGCACTTGGGACGTATTGCGCCAAGGCATTTAGATAGCCTAGACCTCCAACTTCTTCACCCTTGTCAAGTGCCTGCAAGTGCTCATAAACTGTTATTACATCCGCAGGACGGCTGTGACTAACCAATTCACCTATGGCTAAGTAAACCAATTTGTGCTCATGTCTGTAGAAATCACTGTACACAAGTACATCAGCAACATGGTCCCACGCACTGTTATCTAAAAGCAACCCACCTAAGACGCTGGACTCAGCCTCTACTGAGTGTGGCGGTACTCTGAGATTTGAGTAATCGATTTGCGAACTTGGCTCAGACATGTTTTTATCTTTGTTTTGTTGGTGGATTTCACTGGGTTGAGATTTCAAATATCGGCAACAATTTCGCCAGCTGTGTTGCTTGTAGAGATAGCCGCTGTTGTAATATTTTTATGTTTCCAGTTGGGGCCAAAATTTTCATAGGCATATAACGCCAAAGCTTCTGTCCCAAGCATTCCGGGCGTCCAACTGCCCTCCTCTATGCGCTCTAACTCTTTTGGAGTCACGTTCTGCCCTTTTTTGGTCAATTCTTGTTTTGCTCTCGTCAAAAAGGATTTGATTACTTGCTTTGGTTCTTTCTTAAGCTGGTTAAGAATTTCTTTACGAACTTCAGCTTCTTGCTTGATTTGTTCCGTTTCTAAATCAACTGATTGTTTTGTAATCTGGACGAAGCCCACACTTGAAATCGCCTCTTCGGTTTGACTAGACGCTAAATAGTCTAGGGGCAATGGTTTTTGATTTCCATTTTCTAAGCAGGTTTTTAGGAACGCGTAATTGCTACGCAATGGCGCAAGTGACGTGTTTCCTATGCGAGTGCGTAGTGTGAGTAACTGGACCTTAAAACTAGGCTCACCAAACTCTTTGAGCAACTTTAAGATTTTGGTTTCATTGATTCCGAGATCTTTACCTTCTTCGATCAGTTCAGCATCGAATTCTTGAACTTTTTCACCTGATTTGTCTTTTTGTTTTTTTGCAATCGTGAAGTAACAGCTCTGTGCTGCTTTGTTTTCCTCAAGCGTTAGATGTATGTCTGTCAATGAATTGATTTCTATGATGGCAGGCCCAATTGTTTCGCTTTTAAATTTACGCCACTCGCGCCGTGTTTCACCGAGCGGCTTGCCTGTTAATGAGGCCTGCCACCAATCATTGGGCTTCTCCCCTGTTCTATTGATACCTTTAAATTTCGAACAAATTTCATAAAGAGCCAATGATGTGTACGTTCCTAGTGCACTGATGGCCTCTAAGTTTATGTAGACATATTGCCGGTCAACTCCCGTATCTTTTGAGTTGAGCATTTCAAAATATTCGTAGACCTCACTGGCAAAAGACCAGCGAACAAAATACCTATCTTTGTCGTCAGTCATCAAACGACAACTTGCAAGCATGTGCATGAAGCCAAAGTCTGCACTTTGTTCTAAAAATTTCTGCTTCTTCGTTTTTTTGATCGAGCCGTCGATTTGCAATGGCTCGGTGTTTGCCGAGTTATTGGGACTTTCAAACTTAACTTTCCAGTGCTCCAGCTCTGCTATGTACTTCTTCACAATTTCATAGGAGCCACTCTTGATGCCTACCTTCTGCATAAGTTCTGAAAGATGGCACTCCATTGCCTCTGAAGCTTTATGAATTCCAAAACGCTCAATACGCTGTTGTGTATGCGCAAGCATGGCGTTATAGAGCTTTCTTGCGACAAGCGAGATTGTGTATCCAGGTGCTGGCCTCATCACGATAAGCTGGTGATGCTTTTTAAAGCCGACTTGGCCTAAGTTCGAGTAATTTCCAAACGGAACAGCGTCTTGTTCAATATGGTCTAAAGTCATTGGTTTTGGCTTCATTGTCCGAACTCCATTCGGACGGGACTGTACCACAACGATTGTTTTGTCCAAAGCACTTCGGACATATCGAGATTTGCGATCCCGTAGTTAATGACTCTAATTTACTGGACATTTTTGCGTGAACCTCATCGGATGTCTTCACAGCTAAACGCATCTGATTGAGCTTCCACAACCAGTTTTTATGCTGCTATGTTTCTATGAACCGACAACAATTCGTTTTTTGGTTTAAAAAGATGTCCAGCTTTGTAGAGTCTAGAAAGCTGGACATTTGACTCTCTAAGCCTGGACACGCGTGTCTAGAATAATGGACAACGACTCTATAAAGGTGGACATTTCTAAGCTAACGATCATCGTAACCTATTGAATTTAAACAGCTTATTGAGCGTTGCGACTTTCCTAAATATTTAAACTATGAAGTAAATTAATCTAAATAATCTCTGCACCAACAGCCCTTCTTTTAGATGCGTTGCTCTGAATTCTTGATGAGATCTTTCAGGTAATGACTACAAAACGCAATAAATGAGACCTGTCGTTAAAAACGTGTCGTTTCTTAAAACTGTGTTCTACAATGAGAACTAGTTTAACGTTGATTGGAAATGCTATGTCAGAGCAAGCCATTTTTAAGAAAGTCACTTTAAGTGACATTACCGCACGCGCAACGCGCAATGAACAAGTGCAGGCCAGAGTTCGCGAGGTCGTATTAGCTCCTAAGAACAAAAAGCCATCTCCCAGGTTTGGAACTGCTGATGTCATGTCGATTTGCGGACTTACGACAGGGACACTTCGCAGCCTGATCGCGTCGGGTGAACTACCTGGTGGTGAATTGGTGGGTGCTCGTCGTGAGTGGAGTCTTTCGGACCTTCAAACTTGGGCACGCGCCACCCGTCCTGATGCTTTCCGACCAGAAGGTGCCGATGCGATTGTGTTGACCGTCGCAAACTTCAAAGGCGGCGTTTCTAAAACAACCACCGCTGTTTCTCTCGCTCAGGGCTTGAGCATGCGTGGGCACAAGGTTTTATTGATCGACCTCGACCCCCAAGGGAGCGCAAGTACTTTGGCAGGATTGCTGCCTGTTGAGGTGTCATATGACATGACGGTCGCCCCTATTTTTGACGGCTCCAATGACAGTATTGAATCCTCGATTGTTGAGACATACTGGTCTGGACTTTCTCTTGTTGCGGCTAACGCGCAGTTATCTGGCGCAGAGTTTTATTTGCCTGCGCGCCAAAAAGCTGATCCAGGCTTTGAATTCTGGAGAGCGCTTGATTACGCGCTTGACCCGATTCGTCAACAATTCGATGTCATCATCATTGATACCCCACCCTCTCTAAGTTACACCACAATTAATGGCTTGATTGCTGCTGATGGTGTGTTGATGCCCTGCCCCCCATCTGCACTGGACTACAACTCTTCATGCGAATTTTGGAAGTTGTTGTCAGATTTCGCTGGGACGCTTTATGAAAATGCAACAAAAGAGAAAGAGTTTTACTTTTTCGATATCGTGCTTACACGTGTTGACAACAAAGTCAGCTCTACGTCCCTGGTTCGAGAATGGTTTAAGGCGGCTAATGGCGATATTTTGTTGCCTGTCGAAATACTTGAAACGGCAGCCTCTAAGAACTCATCTGCTGAACTTGGAACAATCTACGATGCTGCCAAGACAAGTATGTCATCGCGCACTTATGACAGAGCTAAGTTGGCCTATGACCAGCTCACAGAACTGATGGAAAACAAAATCCAACATTGCTGGCATGACCAATTACGTGCAATGGGAGAGAAGAAATGAAAAGCAAATTCAAAGGAATTGACTGGACTGCTCCTGCCGCTAGCACAGAAGTAAGTACTCCCGTAACCAAGCACAATCCATCTACCGCTCCTGGCGCTGAGTTTCAACGCGTTGCTGACACACGTAGTCAGATGCTCAAAGAAAATGAGTCCTTAAAAGCGCAAGTGGAACTCTGGAATGGCGCGGTCCCAACACGCAAAATCCCAACAAACTTGATTCTTCGTAGTAAGTACGCAAATCGTCACGAAACAAATTTTGAGAGCGTGGAGTTTGCAAGTCTGCGTGAAGAAATCAAAAGTGCTGGCGGGAATGTCCAGCCAATTAAAGTACGTCCGATAGAGGGCGGCAGATTCGAAGTGATTTTCGGTCACCGTCGCCTTGAAGCGTGCAAACAAAACAAGCTTGATGTTTTGGCGATCGTTGAAGATCTTGATGATCAAGCGCTCTTTGTTGAGATGGACCGCGAAAACCGAAGTCGTAAAGATCTTTCACCTTGGGAGCAGGGTGTGATGTATCAGCGCGCGATTCAGGAGGGTTTGTTCCCATCGATCAGAAAATTGGCTGAAGCTCTGGGCGTCGACCATGGCAATGTCAGCAAATCCCTGACCCTTGCTGAGCTACCCAATGAATTGGTCGATGCTTTCGCATCACCTTTGGACTTGCAGTATCGCTGGGCTAAACCTTTGCGCGAAGCGTATTTGGCCAACCCGGAGGCGAGTATTGCATCAGCAAAGAAATTAGCTTCGATGAGTCCTAAACCGACGCCTGCAGCGGTATTTGCAACCCTAATATCTATAGATGTTGCGAAACCCAAAACTGCAGCTAAGGCTACAAAAATTACCGCAGGCAAAAGGGCCGTTGCCACAATTACCCAGGGTAAAACGGGTTCAACGGAGGTTCATTTTCAAATGCAACTTTCCGACAGCAAGATAAAAGTCCTTACCAAATTCATCCAAGAATTAATGAATGATTGAGTTTTTAACGTAATGCGAAGGGGTGCTGTACCGTACACCACCCCTTTTTCGTTTGAGACTAGAAAAGATCAGTCTCCAAATTTTGATTCGGTCCAATTTTTTGTCTTCATATGTTGGCCTGAAAGTGTCGTTCTCTTGGCTTCAGGTGAAAAAAGACCGTTGCTCTATGCCCAGCACAGGAATGATGCTAGGGTGGTGTACGGTACACCACCTCTTTTTTGCCTGAGGCCAGTAATTACCAGCTTCCTAACTTTGACTCGAAACAACACTTCGGCCACTGATATTGGCCTGGAAGTGCCGTGTTCTCCAATGCATTGAATCGCCTTAAAGAGTCTTCAAATCGAGTGCTGTATTCGTCTTGCCCTGTGGCAGTACAACATATGACAAGGTGCACTTTTCTCGGCTTCAGTTGAGAACAGGGCTGCAGATGTGTGTCTGGCACACGAATGTTTCTAGGGTGGTGTACCGTACACCACCCCCTTTTTTGCCTGAGACTGGAAAATGTGAGCTTGCGAATTTTGCTTCGAGTCAACGATTCTTACTCTGTTGTTGGCTTGAAGGTGCTGTCCACTCCAATGCTCTGAAACCTATTTAAGTGACTTCAATTGTTTGCCATATTCGATTTTTAGCGTGACAGTGCAACATAAGACAACTCGCAGCGTTCAGTGCTTTTGTTGAAAACACGACCCCAGACCCGTGTCTGGCGCACGAATGATGCTGGGGTGGTGTACGGTACACCACCCCTTTTTTCGGCTGAAGCTAGAAAGTATGAGCTTGCGCTTTTTGCTTCCGGCCAGCGCTTCTTGCCCTGATGTTGGCCCAAAAGTGCTGTGTTCTTCAATGTACAGAAGACCGTTTAAGCGTCTTCAAATGGATTGCCATATTCGACTTCCAACGTGACAGAGCAACATATGACAGGTCGCAGTGTTCTTGGCTTTAGGTGAAAACACGACCGCAGATCAATGTCTGATACACGAACGATTCAGGGGGTAGTGTACGGTACACCATCTCGATTTTTACCCTGAACTAGGAGATATGAGCTTCTGAATTTTTGCTTGTGGCCAACGCATTCAAGCGCGGTTAAGCGGCGTCAAAAGGATTGCTGTTCCGTGCAGCACAGCATAAGACAAGTCACAATCATGTCGGCTTTAGGTTAAAAATGAGCTCAGATCTATGTCTGGCGGACGAATAATTCGGGGGTGGTGTACCCGTACACCACCCCATCTCCGGCGCAATGATCTGATGCGCAAGGGGCGCTTAGTGTGCGTCTGTTGGGAGGGGTAAGCGATTTCGTCGGATGCTAGGCGGGCGGGAGAATCACCGTGCTAGGTCGCCAATTGCTTATATCTCAGGTGCGGCAGTTCTTGCGCGCTGGTATGTCCAAGAGGGGGAAGGGAGGGGTGTTCAGCTCTTTATCCGCCATTCCATGGGCATTAGCGAGCTTCAAATACTTTGGAGGACTCGTCCAAAATTCTCTTCTGTTCCGCTTGTACATAAATGGATGTGGTGGCCAAACTGACGTGCCCAAGAATTTTTTGAAGTACGTCGTGAGGAAGCCCCTGGGCGATGGTCGTCGTCCCAAAAGTGTGTCTAAAAGCATGGGCGCTTGTTTGTTTCAGCTTGATGATTTCTTGGGGCGAGAAGTGACCCGAGTCTGCGATTTTTCCAAGGGTCGAAACCACAAGTGTGGCAAGGCCGCCAATGCTGTACCCAATAGATCCGTCTTTATGTCTCTCTTGGGCTATTGGTGTTCTTGGGATTCGAAGCGGACGAAGAATGGGTGAGCTTGATTCGGGCGTACTCGCGGGGGAGGGGAGTCCATGGTTGTCTAGATCATCCCAGTGCGCTTGTATTGCTTCATATGTCCGCAAGCTAACTGGGACCATTCGCCATTTGCTTCGTTTTCCGAGCACATCCAGTCTCCAAAGCTCAGGGTTATCGGTCGGTCGAAGTTTGCTGGACAAGGCTCTCGCTGCTTCACTTCGACGAAGGCCGGATTCACCCATTAAAAGAATCGCCGCCCTGGCGGTTCGCAGCTGGCTGGCAAATTGATCCGCGCATAAATCGTTCAGATGAGCAATTGTCTTTTCCCATAGGGAGGAGGGGAGGGCCCTGTCGATTTGCATCGGGAGTAGTGCTTGTTCTGTGGATGGGTCACGAACGGCTATCCAAGGATTGCCGCCCAAGTAGCGGACGTTCACAAGCCAGACGAAAGCTGTTCGAATAATCTGTATGGCTTGCTTTTGGGAATTGGGGGAAAGTTGGCCTGCAAAGGGCTTCCAGCGAGCGGTGAAGCGCCCCTGGCGCGGCCCGACAAGTGCTGGGTCTGGGTTGGCGATGAAGTCCTTGTAGGCTTCGCAGTCGTCGACGAGCATTGAGGAGAGGGCGGTTTTCCTGACTAATACACACCAAAGAACGAGCCGTTCGAGTTCTCGTTGGTAGGCTCTGAATGTGTGGGCTTGGTGGCGGAATTTCCCGAGATATGCGTGGACAGCCTCTAGGTCATTTCTGGCACGAATGAAGCAAAACGCGTTCGCCCGATTGCGTCCATCATGTCCGTCCAGATTGGAGGGCAGGGTGGCGATTCGCTCAAGGGGGAGGGGGCTTGTTGTGAGCTCACTTTTGTGACTTTGGTGGATGTCATCTTCAGCGATTGTCAGCTGCGTGTGAGGGGCGATGGCTGTGTCTTCGTTCTTGTTTAGCCATCGTTCGATGACTCGTGCGCGCTGCTCGCCAATTCTAGGAACGGGGCGCCACCAGGTTGGGCCTCGTTGCTCTATGAATAGCTTCAAGTCTGCGAGTGTTCGAAGGCTCTCCCCGAGCAGGACCTTTGCGGTGCCGGGGCGGAACCATTGAGCGACTCGATCGCTTGGCACTGGGCGGCTGGGTCTTGCGTCTGCCGCTTTGACTAGCGTGTCTAGGATTCCTACGGTGATAGCGCCGCCGGTTCGCGCGCGCGCAAGTCCTTCCGCGAGAAATGGATTAC
This sequence comes from Limnohabitans curvus, assembly GCF_003063475.1. Classification (NCBI taxonomy): domain Bacteria; kingdom Pseudomonadati; phylum Pseudomonadota; class Betaproteobacteria; order Burkholderiales; family Comamonadaceae; genus Limnohabitans; species Limnohabitans curvus. The sequence goes on along the minus strand of NZ_NESP01000002.1, from coordinate 79,247 downwards.
AGACGATGGCGCGTTCTATGAGGTCATGCCTCATGCGTGTCAGGAATTTCTCGAGTCCGAAACGTATTTGCGGTGCGTCATCGGTGTAGTAAATCCTCTCGATGCGTTCAATTGGAATGCGCTGAACCCATGCGCGCAAGGCGGTGAAGTCGGCCCTTGTGTATGTCTGGGCTTTGAATATGACGTCGCTGTTTTGTGCCAAAGCCAGTCTCCATGCGGTTTTATGAACGATCGACACGCCAGATTGGGCTATTTGACAGTATAAATCATTGTACGATAATAGACATTATCGTACAAGACAGATGGATCCGACGAAAGGTTAGGGCGGTGGTTTTCGCTCACACAACTAAAGTTGATGCTACTTTCCAACTTTTAGGGTTCAATAAATAGTGACAAAACAGGTGATTTCTTGTCCGTGCCTTTCTGGAGTTATTGATAGATTCATATATGAAGACAGCCCAGAGGGGCTCGTTCTGAGCCTTCCATGCAAGTGACAAACGCATAAGTGCTTGATTTTGCTTGAGATTTCGGAAATCGATGCTATGTTTTTCCGTACCATACGGTTTTCCGTATCATCTGTCGCTAAGTGTTGACACTTGTAGGATCTTGACGTTAATTCTCGAATCGCCTCCTCCAAAGGCGTCTGCAGTTGTTGTCTAAGCCCTTGATTTCATTGGGTAGCCACTGACACTATTTGTGGAACCCTACGGAAACCAAATTTTTGCCCGTCTGGAGCCTGTTTTGCCATCAGTCATTAATCGCAGCTTATTTTTGTGTGCCTTGCTCTCCGCCGCGCTTTGCCGCTCTGTGTTGGCGCAGCCTTCACCAGCAGATGGCCCGCTTTTGGTCTACGCAGAAACACCCATCACCGTCGAAACACTTAAGCGTACCTATGGTGAATCGGTTGTCACAAAAGTTGGTCCTGGGTTATGGGTGGTGGATAAGCGGCTGCGGCTTGGTGAGTGGTTTGACTCCTTCAGCTACAAGGAAAATGAGCGCGGGGAAATGGTTGAAATGACTGGCTTTGCGATGGGAAAGTGTGAAAGCGTGCTTCAGACGTACTTTCAGACCCTGGCCCCTATTCAGAACGGCCAGCGCGGCAGGCCCCTACAGACAACTGCCTACTCCGATAGCGTAAGGATCGATGTGCCTCCTACACCTGACCACCCGATTGCTCGGTTTGGAGGGCAGTCTGTTGGGCTGAGCTTTGACAAACGACATCCCTCTGCTCCTTGCATGATGACCTGGACATTCAAGAGAAAGGACGCGTGAGTGGATGGGGTGAGACGCGTGTAAGCGTGGCCGTTCAATTTGGCGATTGCGCTTAGTCTGCGAGGCTGTTCCAAGAGCTAAACCTTGTAGGATGTTGAAAATTTTGCCAATAAAACCCAAAAACCCAAAAACCCAAACAAGGCCGCAAAGCAAATCGTTCAGATGGTTAACTATGAGCGCCAAAAGGGCGTTTGCCCTGCATGTGAAAAGAATTATGCGATTGGCGAAATGGAGGCAGATCACATCATCCCTTGGAGTAAGGGTGGAAAGACAACCATCGAAAACTGCCAAATGCTTTGTCGGCTGGATAACCGGACGAAGAGTGGTAAGTAGGCCTTTGGTCGATGGAGCGGTCATAGGGCATACCCAGTCTTAACTTCTAGATGTTTTTTTATATCTTTAAATTCTTGGGCGATGCTGGTCCCTAAGTCTGCTGAAACTAGGCGGGCATGTTCTGTAAGCAGTAACCGTATGACCTTGCTTGCTCGCAAAGTAAATGCGTTGGGCGTTCCCAATCCGACTGCAAACGAATCAAAATCTTCTGCCCCCCAAGATTCATGACCCGGAGGTAGGGAGAAAATTTGCCCTGATGAAATCAGCATGCAGGAGGGGTGACCGGAAACCATTTGTTGTGGGATGTGTTCGACGCCGTGGAGATTGCCTAGGAAGTTCATGATTCGATTTTTCATTTGACGCCTCTTGTTTGATTAGCGAATGGTTCGGATCTTTCGGTTGCTGCTGTCAGAAGTAAAAACGGTTCCGTTTGTTCCTATGGCGATACCAGTGAGTGGGAATGCAAACTTGGCGGTGCTTGCGGGGCCATCTGATGAGCCGGACGAAGACGTTCCTGCAATTTGCGCTGTGATGAAGGGTGATGCGGTGCTCATCTGGATAGAGTTTTCCAAGAACTTATATGTTTTGGCGCGCAGAGAGTCAGTGAAGTAAATGTCACCATTCGCGGCGCTTGTCAGTCCGCCGACGAAAGTTGGGGTGGCGAATGTGTAGCCAGTTACACGGGTGCCCGGTCATCCATGAGTTGAATGAGAAGACGAAAGATGGACGCCCCGCAGAAGAGTTTCTATGCGCCCAAGCGATTGACGCACATACAGCCGTCAAGCATTGGGTTCGCAACATTGAACGTCAGCCGAAGTTCTCGTTCTGGTTGCCAACTTCGACGGACTACTTTTATTCCGACTTCGTTGCCGAGCTGAACGATGGTCGCTTTCTTGTCGTTGAATACAAAGGCGCAAACCTCAAGACCAACGACGATTCACGCGAGAAAGATCAAATCGGCCACCAATGGGAGAAAGCCAGCCGGGGTCGCTGCCTATTCTTGATGGCCGTCGCGAAAGACGATGAAGGGCGTGACGTTTTCAAACAGATCGAGGCGAAGCTGAAATAAAAATTCTTGATCTAGTTGAATTTCACCAAAAAAACCATTAAACTCCATTTATACTCATTTAAACCACATTAAAGTGGTCATTTTGGAGGCTAATGGTGGCTAATGAACTTTACTCAAAAATAGTGGCTGGCGAGATTCAACTACTCACAGCCGAGGATATCTGTGGCCGTCTGGGTGTTTCGCGCACAACATTTGACCGCTGGGTGAGAAATTCCTCAACACGGACAGAGGGGGGTCTAGGCGCTATAGCTCGTCAAGGTCTTCCATTACCAACAACTACAGGATTTCAGCGCACAGTTGGAATAGGCCTATCTGACGCGTCAGGGGGCATTGGCGCTTTGGGTGCTGCACTAAGTGATGGGGCGTTGAACATGGCAGAGGGGAAAATTGAATTTCCTCTGCCGGATGTTCGTATTGGTCGAAGTCCTCGCTGGACATTTGAAACTGTCGTAGCCTGGCTCGAAAAAAACTCAACACTCTAAAGTGACACATGCCAATTAATTTCAGCCCTAAAGTCGGGCAAGTCCTTGAGTGCAATTTCGGTGAATACACACTCGACGCCAATGGCCAGCCGACCAATGCGCCCGATCACCACATACCGCCAGAAATGATTAAAAACCGCCTGGTGGTCGTGCTGAATGGAAAAGTGTCTGGTACTTCGTGCTTGGTGGTTCCGTTATCAACAACACACGATCTACAAAAGACACACAAAGGCTGGCACGTCGAAATACCGGAGGGCGAAATACCAGAGTTGAAATACTTTGTGCAAAGCGTCCGATGGGCGAAAGCCGACATGGTGCAACAAGTCAGCAGGCTGCGACTTAACCGTCCTAGAACGAACCACGGTCGCGACGAGACAAAAATTCCGTTTGAGAGTGTTGACAAGATTCAGCGGGCCGTTATCAAGGCCATCAGCGCAGCTAGTTTGCTGCCTGCTATAAACACCTAAGCTAGAAAGGCGAAAGCCCAGCATAGCTGGGCTTCGCGGGTCCCTCAAGGGGAAAATACACAATGGCCTCTAAGGGCAACAGCCGAATAATATCACATACGTGAAGTTTTTCAACCGTTTGTTGAAACCACTAATGGTTGAAAGGTCAAAACAAAGGAACGTTTAAGGGGTGCTTTTGCACCCCGTTAGGTGCCGCCCATGAGTCCTAACGCATGCAGCAAGACTTAAGGTAGCAATGGGTCTGAGTTCTGCATACACATTTCAATAATCACGACTGACTTACAGGCTGGTAGCGGAAGTTCACCAGAGACTGCTTGCTGGCACCTCATTGCTCGACAACTGAGCCCTGACGAACGCGAGCGAGGACTCCGGCTTATTGACGCCTTTGCCCTTGCGCACACAGCTGGACGGTGAAAGAAATCAACAACCTTCACGCGCGGACCCGGCACCTCCGATAGCACCGCCGAACTATCTTGACGCCCAGCCGCGGCCTTGCACTGCGCTGCGTCTAGCAACGCGCCCCGCAAAGGGCGTCAGCCTGCCGCAGCGGCTTGCTCAACCTGCGGGCTGCGCACCAGACTGATGGTCTTAAAGGACTCTCCCAGGAAGCTGAACTTCTTTGAAAACAGAGATGCCACTCGTGTGTCTGCGGTGGCAAAGAAGATTTGCCGACCCGAGTTCACAGCCAAGTCGCGCAGGTAGTCAAGGAAAGACAGCGCGTTGAGGTCGTCGATGTGCGCGATAGGGTCGTCGATGAGCAGGACCGGAGGCGCCGACTCGGCCGTTCGATTCCTGGCAAGGAAAATGGACAAAGCAAATGCTGCGCGCTGCCCGGTGCTGACCTGGTCCAGCGTGCGGGGGTCATGACCATCCGCGGTCCGAAGAAGAACACTCGGGTTACCGACGTACTCGTACTCTCGCGGCGAGTGGATGCGCGAGAACACTTCATTGATTTGGTCACCGATGGCATCAAGCGCCTCCCTCGTTGCGTTCTCCAGAGAAGCGTTTTCAATGAGGTCATCCAATACCTTGCCGGCTTCTAGGAGCGCCCTCTCCTCGCTGCGATGCTTCCCTAGGCTGAGATTCCAGTCCTGAATCTTCTTCGGCAGGTCCCGCTGCTCTGCCGATCTCTCCGAATCGCTACGCGACGCTTCGTCAGCGTGCTTGAACGCGGAGGCCACGGCTGCGATGCGTGCCTGAACCTCGACGAGCGGATTATCGTCGTCGACAGCAAGGTAGGAACGAAGCCCAGCAGCATTGGTTGTAGCAGCAAGGAACTCGTCTTGCAGCGCAACAAGCGACGCGAAGGTGCCGCTTGGCTCGACGCGCGTCACCCAGCCGTCAACGACGACAGACCGCGCGAAGCCCCGGATGGATTCAACAAAACCTCCCATGTTGCTGCGGCACTCACCCAAAGCCTTTCGCGTCTCTTCCACTGCGTCCGACTGACACCGCCGCTCGCCCGACGCAATGTCGGCGGTGAGATTGCGTGATTCGAGCTCGAATAGCCCAGCGATTCGGTCCCACACCAAATCGGCTTCGTTGCTGGAGAAGCCCGCGTTGCCAAGGTCCTGCCCTTCCCTTTTGACGCGCTGCAGCTCCAGCTGCGCTTGATTGGCCCGCTCGCGCAGTCCAACCAGTTCTTCAAGGATCTCCTGGGCCGTGGTCCCCTTCAGCTGCAACTGCGCTGCAAACTTCTGACTGAGTTCAACAGCATCGGCCCATCGCCGTGCCTCGCTCGCCTCATCCCCCGCCAGGCGTAGAGACTCCGCAAGTCCCTTGACCTCCTCGGTGGTCTGCGGCCCTGAGGTGAGCTCCTCGATGAGGTGCATCAACGCGCCGCTGGCATGCACCGTGCGGCAGACCGGGCACACGTCCGCGCTCTCCGACGACTTGAGCGCTTCCTTCGCCGCGTCTTTCAGCTTCGCGGCCGCAGCAGCGCGGGCCGACGCGACCTTGCCGTGAAGGTCTAGGGCTTGCTGAGCGCGGGTGAACCTCGCGTGGGCAGCAGTGGCTGCTTCGCAAGCAGCCTGCTCGGCGGCTTGCAGTTGAAGAGTGGCGTACTGCGGCGGCACCTCGGGCAGATCGCCGGCGACCAGACCTCCAAGGCGTGTGGCCAGCTGTTCCGAGACTTCGCGGGCCGACTTGTATCGCCGGCGCACGTCATGAAAACCCGCGGACTCATACGCAATCCACCGGTCCAAGTTTTTGACGTTGGATTCAAGGGCCTCCATCTTCGAGACGAGTCGCTTCTCATGCTCGATGGTCTCAACGAGCTGCCTGTTTACTGGCTTTGCATTGCTGACTGCAGCTTCCAGTTGCGCCGAGCGATGCTCGACATCCTTGATGGTTCGCGCTGCGCCCCCAAGGGAGATCAACGCTTGCACGTGTGCCAGCGCGGCGAGAAGCCCCCGACCTTCCTTCGGCGTGGGCACGCCAGCCTCAACTAGCCTCTGCCAACCGAGGCCTGCAAGCGCGGCGCGATACGCGTCCGTCAGTGTTTTCGCCGTGGAGGGCTTGGCTTGAAGCTCCTTCAGCCGCCGCTCGAAAACGGTCAGCTCCGCCTGCAGCCCATCGGCGCGGCGCTGAGCCTTGTCCCAGGCCTTGTCGATGTCGGCGCGAATCTTTTGCAAGTAGTCGAACGTCGTAGCAACTGACGAGCCCACCAACAAGCGGCTCAACTCATTCGTGATGTCATCCGGCTTCAGGTTGCCGGACAGGCGATATGCGGCATCGGTGTCGAGGAAGTTGTAGAGCGAGAAGCTGTCAACGATGTCAGCAACGTTGTACTCCTTGCGGTTGTACCAAGCAAGATTTCGAGCCTTGATGCGAGGACCATCTGCTGTGGATGAGAGTTCGACGAGGCTTCCGCCCGCGCTTGGCTGCAGCTTTCCTTTGAGACGAACTGGCCCAACAGCAGTGCTTCTGCGGTTGTTTCCGCAGTAGAAATACTCGACAGCCTCGAGCAGAGATGTTTTCCCGCTTCCGTTCGCGCCTATGAGCAGCGTGACGTCACCGAAGTCATAGCTCTTTCCGTTGTGTATCGGCCGGAACGCAGCAATGTTCAGGCTGCGCAGCTTTGCCATTGCCAGCGGCATGTCGGAGGCGTTCAGCTCCTTCACCTGCTGCTTCCCGTTAGAAGCCGCGCCTGCTGCACGCTGGGAAATCTTCTCCACCACGGTAGTGCGAGGGGTAGGTGCGTCGAGCAATAGCTCGAGCCCAGCCGCTGACAGTCGTTGCCGCCAGTCCGTTAGCACGTCATATGTGCTGCCGTGCTCCGCTGCCTCGAATAGCTTTGGCCCTCCCAGCAGGGATTCGAGGTCGTCCTGCGAGATGACACGCTTACGCGCGTAGTCCTTGTCAGCCTCGATTGCAGCCTTTGCAGCAGCAAATTGAGGGTTCGACTTTGAGTTGGGGCCAGCGACGATGTAGAGGTACTTGTTCCAGCGCAAGTCGCCTGGTGCGTCAAAGAAGTCGTCAGCGAGGATGCGTTCCTGGAAGTCGCGCAGGTGGAGTGAGCGCTCCACCACTTCATCAGCGAAGTCCACGTAGGCAACAGCGTAGGTCTGCTCACCCAGCTTCTTCTCACCACGCACGACCGAATCGTCGACGTCATGAAGCCCAACCAGAAGGTGAGACAGCGCTTTACGCGAAGCTTGCATTTCAGGCATGTCACTGGCCCCCTGTGATGGACGCCATGCTGCTTCCATCGTATGTAATGTCAGTCTGCTGCTTGATGTCGGCGAACTTCGTGACGCCAGCGACCGTGCGATAGCAGATGGCCACGCGGTCTTTGTGGCCCTTGTTTTCTTTTCGCAGGAGCTCGAACGCGTTCTCGCCAATACGCTTGACTAAATCCATCGGCGGGTTATCGCCGAGGTAGGCTACCAGTGCGGGACGCGCACCAAACTTGATGACATTGGTGTTGGGAGAGTCGGGAGACCACGTTATCGAGGCATCGCCACCGGCAAGGTCCTTGATTTGCGGGGGCAATGTCTCCGTCTGAAGGATGTGTCCCAAGATCGCAACGCGGGTTATGCGTTTATGACGTTCCTCGGAGGCTGCGACGTCGCGGTCAAGATGAAGGGTGGCACGGGCTACGACTTCAGACTCTGGGATTCGGCACACGTCTAGGTTGTCCACGCGGTGCCATTGGTCCTTCATGCTGTGAGGACCACATGAAAGCGAGATGGCCCGCTCGATGTGCAGCCGCTTCGCGATGTTCTGCAGGTTTTGGAACGCTGCGGTGACTTCAGGGTTGGCGTTGATGACGTCGCTCCACCCGGTTTCCGGACAGCTCGTGCTTGCCAACCATGCATCAGCGTCGACGTCCCAGGCGAAGCGCGCATCTAGCTGTGGCCCGATGAGCACGTCATGGACCGCCGGGCCATCCTGCATGACTTTGGGAACAATCAGCGCGAAAACGGCCTCATCGTAGTGGAAGTGCAAGACGTGGCGCCGCTTCTCATGCCAGGTGTAGTACAGGCCCTTGGCCTCATTGTTGGCAACCTCGTCATCCTTCACTGAGCAGCGACGCTCGGGCACATACCACGCAGAACCGCTCTCGTTTTTCCAGGCGTTTGCGAGGGCAGGCGAGTCGTGTTGGACGACGTTGTGAGCCCAGTTTAAGCAGATGATGTCGCAGTCGGTCGCGCCCGGAGTGCGCCGGAAAACCTCATTGCGGTACCGCCGGTAGTCTGTGTGCTTGGGCTTCGGGTTCAGCTGGATATGGATGAGAACGGTTCTGTCCGATAACTTCTTGTTCGCATCAGCGTCCTCACCAAGGTCCAGCGCGTCCGAGCAGATGATTGTCGAAAGCTTGATGTAGCCGTCTTTGCCCTGGAACCGGTAAATGGCGCGGCCGCAGCGCAATTGCTTGTTCTCAAAGCCATGATCGTCGCGTGACGGCGCGGTCTTGAACTGGAACAAGACGACCCGCTTGAAGTTCTTGTCGGCGGCCCGGGTTACGAAGCAGTAGGCGACAGGGTCGAAGTAGTTGCCCTGAACTGCCGGAGTCGGGTCCTCTTCGTAGATGACGACGCAATGCCCGGCGCACTCCTCCTTGAAGCTGGCGAGCTGAACGGGCGTCATGCTTTCGCACCCAAGCACCCAGATAGCGCCCTCAGCGGGGAAGGGCCCACCCTGCGCCGCCTTCGCCAGCGAACTAACCGGAAGGAAGTACTCAGGTGTGACCACAAGCTGGTCGCCGCGCTCCGCAGCCATTGCAAGGAAGCTGTCCGCCCGGATGGCGGCGGCAGCCAGGTCTAGGTGGCCAATCCGCTTGGTGTCTGCGAAGATGGGCCCCGACGGCTGAAGAAGCAGCGCACGGTAGCTCTGATGCGTTGCCTGGAGCATCGCCAAATCGGGAGTCTCCAGACCCCGCAAAGCAAGAACATGCTCGACGTCACTGATGAATACAGGCACAGCCATATACCTCCGTATGGCGGTGTCCGCCCTTTTTGGGAAGATAGTAGCAAATTGTTGCTAACAACAGATTACGCCTGAGCGTCTGGAAGCCGCTTCCGGCGAAAAGCCTCTGGACAACTGGCGCTGGATCGCCAAGTCCTCGCGCAATGTCGCCGCTCGCAGATCACCTTCAACGCTGAGCGTCGGCTTCTGGTCTCTGAGTTGGTCGAGTCGATGGACCGCAAGCGCTGCAAAACAGACCCTGCATGGTGGCATCAAGCTGGGCGACATTTCACCCGTTGGTGTTGTGCAAGCTGATTTACTTGAGCCTGTGACGACCAGTGACACAAAGCTGATGCGTGCCATTGACGGACTAAACAGCCGCTTTGGTCGCGGCACTATCAAACTCAGCACAGGTGAATTTTGACCGCGAAAATGTTAAGGCCGCTGCAAGTGCAGGCTTCCCATCAGACTCACTTGGAAACACAGCACCCAACGAATTTGCAGAACTGCACTCGCTGATTTTGAAGCTTGGAAAAGGTAATGTTAAGCGTGGCATAAAGATAATTAGTACGTTTAAGTGTAGGTGACCATTTATGCGCATACTCTTAGAAATTGAAAACCTTGAATTTTCAGGCTTCCGTAGCATCGTCTGGCTTGCAAACAATTCACCTTAGACAAACAGCGCGCAATAATGACCACTCCCGCACAAAACACGATTCATCTTCTGTTGCCCTCGGAAGTGATTTCCAAATCCCTTGTTGAATACCGATTGATTGAAACTCGACTTCAACATTTTCTTGAATCAATTAAATTCTTTGTCGATCACATTGGCGTTGTCATTAACCCAGATGAGTCCTATTTCGCTTTTGCATCTGAGTCAGATGATCCGGTCGATGGATTTATCGTAGTGCCATCTTCGGCCTTGAATCAAAATTTATATCAGGGGTTGCTTCCTCCTTACGCACTTGTTCCAAACGTCGAAACAAAGATTGGCTCGGCGTTTTCTGAGTTCATGCAAGAACTCACAAGCATGCATCAAGATTGCTGTTTGGCATTGCTGGAGACGTTTCTCGACTTTGATAACGAAATCTCTTCCAAGTTGAGGGGCTCAATTCATCTACTAGAAGACAGCAGACTTGTTGCGAGCATCAATTACAAAAACGCTCCCGAGAGTGCAGTGCTTGAAATGATCAATGCGAAATGTATCAACATCACTCAATGCCGTATTAGTGGTGACATAGCTGAAAGTTTGGCTAAATCTACAGAAGCAAGCTATGGCTTCTAAACCATTCGGTCATTCGAAGCATTGCATCCAGGTTTCGACCGACAACAACACCTTATGGGCTAAATGTGCCCAAGCCCCGAAAATCGGACACTTTGTAAAGCCTCTGTAGAGCGGCGTGTGACGAACGGCGAATTCGTTCTGAACATCAACCGTTTAGCGTTCCGAAGGCCTCTCTCATTTGCCGTGCCCGCTTGGCCTGATCGGTGTGCAGGTACACCGAGGTAGTGGACACCGATGCATGGCGGAGGTTGTCTCTGACCGTGTTTAATTCAGCTCCCCGCGCCAACCCGTGCGTGGCGTGGGTGTGCCTCATCCAGTGGGGACTTGCCCGGCGCAACTTCTCAGCCGTTTTCGGAGACTCCGCCTCTTCCGCGTGCGCTTATCAAACAGCATGCGAACATACTCATGGCTAACGCGGGACGGACTTTCATAGGCTTCCTCTGGAGTCGTACTGAAGTAGTATTAAATATACGATAAGGCTGGATTATTTGGCCAGAAAGTAAATATAATTATTTACTTTGTGCCGATTAGTTCTTACGTGCGACATTAAAAGAGTGAGGGCACCTCGTAGATTGGTCCGATAAATGGACTAAAATGGCATCAGTATCATGAAATTAGTGCTGCCCGAGCCAGTCGGTTACTGGATGGCCCAAATGTTGGCCGCTTACCTAGAGAAATCATGGGCCACGGAGATCGAAAACAAATAATCGCAGAGGACGGCAGCGTCTACGAAGTAGAGGCGGTTCACATTCCAAACAGTGTGATGACTCATGCGCTTGTCGTTAATGAAGAAATGAGAACCAAGGCTGCTCGTCTTCTTCCGGTTGCTCAAAGAATGGCTGAGTCGCGAGCGACTCGTGCCTCCTTTTGCCGCGCTTACGCCGAAGCCGAAGAGGCTGCTCGCGAATCACGCGAGTACGCAGAGTCCCTTTATTTGGTGGCTAAGGGTTTGTCGGTTGAAGGAAAGCGGGTTGTGACGGTGGAGCTGTGGCGAAAAATCATGGCTTGCTTCTACCAAGACCTCGCACTCGGCGCATTGATGGTGAAGGGGTGAGCTATGTTTGAAAATACGATGAACCTCAATGTTTGGTTGGGGTGGTCGGGTGCCTTGATTGGCATCATGGGCGCTGGTTTGCTGGCCACTCATAGTCGCGTTGCCAAATACGGTTGGCTTTGTTTCCTTTTTGCCAATCTACTTTTTATTGCCTGGGCGCTCCGCATTGGCGCGACAGGTCTTCTCGTCCAACAAGTCTGTTTTACTTTGACTAGCTTGTTGGGCATCGCTCGGAGCGGGTTCCTCCCGTCGAATCATGTCGAAAACAAAAATGAATCAAGCAGTCCTGCGCGATGAGCGTGAGGCTCGTGGCCTAACCAAGCCCCAAATGGTCGACATTCTGGGCCTTGATGGTATTCATGCAGAGCAAATACTGACAGACTTTGAGGCTGGGTTTCGTGAGCCAAAGGCCGCTGTGCTCCGCATCTATGAATCGCTCAATCGTCAGCGGTGGGGAGCTTCGAAGCTGCTGGATCTACCGACTTGGTCGCTTTCTGATGGTGGTCGCGTGGTTCATCACAACGACTGGCCGCGCTTTGTTGGTGTGGCAATTCCAGAAAGCGAGCATGCGCAACAGTGGCAATTCAAGATGGCAGGCATGCCCGCCTTCTTGCTTAATGGTGCGGGTGGCTTGAATCAAATCATCTTCACGATGATTGATCATTTGCCTGGCGAGATTGATGCAGAGGACTTGTTTGCGGAGGCCGTGCGCCTTGTCGAAAATGAACTGAAAGACGGCAGTGTCTAAGGCTAACAACAATTTCCGCTACGAGGGTGATCCTCAGGCATTGAGGGCGTGGCAAAAAAGGATGGAGTACACCTATGACGATGCAGCCGCTGCCCTGGGCATGTCCAGATCTGGATACAGCTCGTTGATTGCTAAATCAAACCCTGTTTTTATTGATCTTCGCACTGCGCTTGCCTGTGCTGCCATAGAGCTGGGCGTGGAGCCCCTTCCGGGCAACCTTGTGCCTTACCAACGCGGCACAAAGTGGCCGCCTAATTAATAGGCAATCTAGCGCGAACCCCTTGGAAGCAAGGGGTTTTCGCTTTTATTGACGACTTATCCACATTTTTGCCCAGAGGTTTGTTTGATAACTTCATGGGCAATGTCAGTGCCCGCGAAGGCGGGTCAAGAGTGACGATCAGAGCGGCCAAGGCCGCTAGGGGCGCTTGCCGCGCAGGCTTTGTGATTCGCTGTGCTGTCGCCTGTCGTTATCTCCGTCTTGCCCTCCCCTCGGGGCCTTTTTCGTTATCGCACACGGTGATAAAAATTATCGCGTTCGGTGATGAGGCTTTGTCGTTTCTCGTTCATTGCGATATTTTCTCGGCGTCTTCGGTAATTTCTCACGCAGAGCGATAAGACATTCAGCGGGTGTTGAGTGGCTTCGCTGTCATCGTCTTTGCGCTGTCGCGCAGCTGGTTCGGAATCGTGGCACCAGTGTTGCGCCTTGCTTCACCTGGTGCGGGAATGTTGACGCGCTTCATTCGCGCTTGAAACATTTAAGTCTGTGGCGTGCGGGGAGTGAGCGCACGCCCGAATCTTCCCCCCATTTGTCGAGGGTCGGCGCGTCGGCCCCGTTGGGTCCGTCTGGGGCGACAAGTCGCGTCATGACTGCGGTGAAGTTCATTCGTTTGAATGGCAAGCCATTTTTTCCAAACGCCTGCCCTCCCCCTTGCCATGTCCCCAGCGCCTCACAAACCCAATGCGGCATAAAGCCGCGCGTGTCGTCCCGTTGGGACCCACTTGCTATTTATACGCATTGAATTTGTGCCCCTTCGCCCTCTGGGGGGCTGCTTCGGTCGTGCGCTCACTTGTTGATGTTGGCAGGGGCGCATGGTGATACAGCCGCAAGGCATCGCCGCCGACACCTCTAGGAGAAAAATCCATGACTGCTAACAGCATCCTGTTGGGCGACTGTATCGAAGTCCTCAAAACCGTCCCCGCCAATCACGTTGACTTTGTGTTGACCGACCCGCCTTACCTTGTCGGCTACAAAGACCGCGAAGGCCGCTCAATCAAAAACGACATTGAAAGCGACTGGCTAAAACCCGCCTTCCGTCAGGTTTTCCGAGTGCTCAAAGCCGACAGCCTTTGCGTCAGCTTCTACGGTTGGAACAAAACCGACCTCTTTTTTGATGCTTGGAAATCCGCAGGTTTTCGCATCGTGGGTCACATCACTTTCCCCAAACGTTACAGCTCAACCACACGCCTCATGCGCTACTCGCACGAGGGCGCTTACCTGTTGGCCAAGGGAAATCCAAAGCCCCCGGTTCACCCTATCGCCGATGTTATTGAGTGGTCTTACTCGGGTAATCGCTTGCACCCTACCCAAAAGGGAACGGCCTCACTTACTCCGTTGATTGAATCGTTTTGCCCCCGTGGCGGTTTGGTGCTTGACCCCTTCGCAGGCTCGGGCTCTACGCTTATTGCTGCTCGCTCAATCGGACGCCGCTATCTCGGTATTGAACTCGACCCGCAGTTTCACGAAGTGGCCACCAAGCGTATGCAGGGCTACACCAAACGCTTAGGCGAATACGTGGACTTTGAACGCGAAGCCGCGAACGCCTCAAGCATGGAGGCCGCAGCATGAACACCATGACCGTCACCGCTAAAGCGTGGACCGTCACGGTGCCCGCTGGCCCCTATTTCTTGGGCGACCCTTGCTATGCAGTGCCTAACGAGTACTGGATGCCCTTGCTTGAATCGTGTGACTTCTTTGATGGTTCACCCGTGGGCCAAGCCAACGGAACGCAAGTGCTCGCCTTTGGCACCGCCTGGGGCGATGGAACTTACAACGACCAGCACGGCAACAGCTACCCCGTAGACGCTGGCCTTATCGGCTTGACGCCGATAGCCCTAGCGCAACAACACCCAGACTTTTCAACGCTCGAACGCTTGGGGCGCATCGTGGACTTTGAGCGTCCTACGACCTGCACCAAAGAGGCCGGCGTTTTGACCTTCGGCAAATACGCCATTGATACAGACGAAAGCGACACAGACCATGACTAACAAAACACCAGGTCGGGCCATTGACCCGAAGACACTTGCCGTCCAGGTGGGCGACTACGTCCGCGGCTACGGGCGCAACAACACGGAGGCCTTTGCCTCGCTCATTGCATACCGTCAGTGGGCAGTTATGGCACAGCGAGCGCTTGACGCTCGCGCTGCGCGCATTGTCTCAGTGTTCAGCAACGATGAACTAGAGGCCATTGCGCGGGGAGATGTGAGCCTGTCCGAAGTGGGCCGCGAGGTCCTAAAAGAAATCGAAGGGGGCAAGGCATGACCTACTTTGCTCAAGCAACGAATGAGGCAATCACGCTGCGCCTGGCATTTGAACAAGTCACGTTTAAGATTAACGGTCAGGACGTGGTGATGCAAAAGCTGCCAACGCCTTTGCCGTTTTCACGCAAAGCCGTTAACTTGCGCGATATGTCCGGTGGTGAACTGTCCACGGTCTATGTCTTCAAGCGCATCGAGATGGACCCGCTCGGTTTCGATGACTTCGCTCGAAACCTTTGCCGCGATACCGAATGGCTCAAGGGCCAATGTCACGCGCTCCCCATCGCAGACGCTCGGGCTTGCGTGATGGCGGTGGCCACAGGCCGCCCCATTCTTTTTGTTGATACTCAGGGCAGCGACTATGCCCGTTATGTAGCGAGGTTGGGATGAATAACGTTGATGACAGCATGCAGTCGGACCCTTGGCAAAACTTGAGCGATGACGAGCGCGCAGCCCTTGCCCTGCTGGCAAAGCAGCGCCTGGGCTTCGTGACCTTTGAAGAACGAGGCGGCGACCGCCTGGACTTCAAAGATGTTGCCGTGTGGACCGTGCGCGATTCACTGGCTCGCGCATACCTTGCGGGTGTGAACGCCAACAAGTCCAAGGGCTAACGGCTCACCCTGTCCGGCCACTCGCCGGGCAGGGTGTAACCAGTCGCTGCGCGAGTGCTTCGGTCCGGTCGATCGCGGCTTCTGTGATTCGCTTCGCTACTCCAGTCGCTGAATGTGGGCGCGGCTTAACGCACGCGCAAATTTTTTCCGTCTGTGGTGTGCGTGGATTGAGCGCACGCCCGAATCTTCCCCCCATTTGCCAAGGGGTCGGTGCGTCGGCCCCCTTCGGGTTCCGTCTGTTGCGCCAAGGCGCGTCACGCAACGCAATCAAGTCCGAGTTTTGATGACAAGCCATCATCTCAAAACTCAGCCTCGCCCGCATTACGTGTCAACAGCACCTCACAAGCAAATCAGGTAATGAACGGCCTCCTCCACCACGCCCTAAAGGGCGCGGGTCCCCTCCATTAAATGCCCGCTTCACTTGTGCCCCTTGTCCTCTGGGTGGCTGCTCCGGGCGTGCGCTCAATTCTTGTTTCGGTGTGAGTGCATGGCAGGCAAAGACTAACAAACTCCCCTGCCGCCGAACTCTCTAGGAGATTCGTTATGCCTAACTGGTGCCACACCTCTTTGTCCGTCACGGGCAACCCCACCCGTGTCGCCGAATTCGTTGAATTCGCCAAGTCCAAAACCAACGATTCGGTTTTGTCCTTTGAAAACTTTGTGCCCATGCCGCCAACGCTCCAAACGAACGCAGGTTCAGATGGTGACATTGGCTTCGCTGCATTTCATTCTGAAACCGAATGGCAGGTCTACTTAACTTACCCTTGGGCGAAAGACCACAACATTCACGATCGCAAGAGCTTGCAGGAATACGTTGAAAAGCATCGCCCTGATGCCAAAGCCCAAGGGCAAATCTACGCAGACAACTTGACACAGCATGGTGCAAAGCACTGGTATGACTGGAGCATTACCCATTGGGGAACCAAATGGGATGCTTGCAGAGCTACGCTGGAGCATCACGAAGATGGTGAGGCAGTCATTAACTTCGAGACAGCGTGGTCTCCCGCCACGCCTGTCTTACTCGCCATTTCAGTGAAATATCCCGACTTGACGTTTGAATGTTCATTTCATGAAGAAGCGGGCTTCTTTAAATTTGAGGCAACGTGGCTCGGTGGTAAGCAAACGTCCGAGGTGAATTTACCTAACGATTGATTGTCTCGGCTCGGCAGGGTTGCTCCCTGCCCTTGCCGCGCCGCTCGGCGGGTCTCCTTCGTCGTTACCGCCTGCGCTTTGCCTTCGGCTCTCGGGTGCTAGTTGGGCGTCATTGCTGATGCGCCCACGCTACCACGCCGTTCTCGCAGTAAAGGCCCTTTCGCGCATGAACGGGTACCCCGCCGCGCCTGTGGGCGCGTCGACCCATTAATTGCACGGTGGCCTTGACTGCTGCGCTGCGCCGTGGTGCTTCTGCGCTAGGCAATGTCGCCTTGCAACCTGTTGCGCTTATGAAAAACAAATTCGACTTCCCAGCGATTAAAACCGCGTTTCGTACCGCTGGTGCCTTGATGATTGGCAACGCTTTCGTGGCGCCATTGCTCTTTGACAATCGCAACTGGCTCGGTGTCGTCACCTTGCTGGTGACGGGCACTTGCGCTATAGTCTTGACTAGCTTAAAAGGAGATTGACATGGACTCGGCAACTTTGCAAATTCTCGCGATGGGCACGTTTCTCCTCGCCGTGATTGGCGTTGTCAATTGGCTTGAGCGCCGCGAGAAAAAACAACTCGATACTGACTGCTGAAACAAGCTCCGTCAAAACAGCGACCTTCGGGTCGCTTTTTTTTGCCTGTCGCGGTTTTCTCGCCTCGCTCCGCATCGTGCTGGCAATGAAATGAGCCTGCGGCTCTTCGTGTCGTGGTCCGCTCTTGGGACGGTGCTTGCGCACTCTCCCGCCGCTAGGCATCCCTAGTCTTGCGCCCGCATCGCTGCGCGATACGGGCAACCCTTCGCTTGTAACCGCACAGCTTCTCGCTTCGTTTTCTTTGCTCGCCGGGCGATTTTGTGCAGCTTTCCGATTGCCCTTTATTTGCTCGTTTGCGTTTGCTTTAAGGCTTCGATTCCGACTTGCAGGGATGTGAATTTGATCGAGTAATTCGTCTCGGTTTTGAATATCCGCGCGCCGATTTTTTCACAGGTCTTTTCGAAGGTTTCGCTCGTGTTTTCTATGTTTTTGACGCGCACAGTTAGTCCGTCTTGCCAGTCAATTCCTAGTATTTGCAGTTCCGTTTTTTCGTCTGGTTTTTGTCTTAGGGCTTGGGTGTAGGTGATCTGCAAGAGCTTGATGAATTGCTCTATTTTTCCGAGTTCTTCGCTGATTTTTTCGACAGTCATTTAGGCCATTTGTTGTTTCAAGAAGGGCTCTTGTTTCGGTTCATTTTAAGGTTGGGCGTCTCCCCGCAAGCGGGGGCGGGCTGTCGTGAATCAAGCCACGGGGCAAGCCCCGCGTCTTGACCCTACGGGCTTCCATCCCTGACGCAAAGCACGAGCCCGAAGGCTCGTGCTGTCCATCACTTCAAGTAAGTGATGGCGACCCAGACGATAAGTATCGCCACGGCAAACAACTCGTTATTAAGCATGTTGTGCCCTCCTTTCAAGAAGGGATATGTCGTTGACGAATTTAATTCCGACCTTATGCCCTTCTCGTTCTTCGCCTAGGGCTCGAACCTCGGGCTGGGGTCCGTCCGCTGAACGCTGGACGAACAACCTTCGGCACTCGTAGCAGGGCTGGGCTGTCATTGCATAAACACCGAGGCTACCAGACCGTTCTCGCAGTAAAGGCCCTTTCGCGCATGAACGGGTGCCCCGCCGCGCCTGTGGGCGCGTCGACCCATTAATTGCACGGTGGCCTTGACAGCTTGCGCTGCGGTCTGGTCCTTCTCGGCAGGCAATGACGCCTTAAAACTAGGAGAACCTCATGACTACATTCGCTTCCCCCCTTTTCGTGTGTGAAGACGCTGGCGTGTACCGCGTCGCCACCGCTGAAGAAGTGCGCGGCAGCGCCATTGCCCTTTTGGCTGGCGACTTAAACGAACAACCCGTGATGAATTCGCCGCACAAAGTCAAAGACTTTCTGCGTCTGCACATTGGCGACTTGCCGCACGAAGTGTTTAGCGTGCTGTTCCTGGACCCGCACAACCGGATGCTCGCCTACGAGCAAATGTTTCGCGGCTCCTTGTCTCAAACGATGGTTTATCCACGCGAGGTGGCTAAACGTGCGTTGGAGCTGAACGCCGACAGCGTCATCTTTACGCACAACCACCCAGGGGGCAGCACCAAGCCATCGCAGGCTGACATTCGCCTCACCAATACGCTCAGGGATGCGCTTAATTTGGTTGGCGTCACCGTTCGCGACCACATCATCGTGACGCGCGGATTGACTTGCTCGATGGCTGAAGAGGGCCTCATGTGAGGCCTGGGGCTTTGCCCCTTTTGATGATCAGAGCTTTGCTTGTGTGAAGTCAGTTCACATGCGCTTTGCGCGCACGTTCAATCATTCAGTATTGATTGTTTTTAGTCAGATCGGCATAACGCCTCACACCGCTAGAGTTGCGCGCAGCGCAACTAGAACTGATTGAGTTGACGCGGGCTATTCGCCCGCTGGCGGCTTGCGCCGCTGGTTTGTCTTTCAGGGCGCGAAGTGAGTTTTGTGGTTTGCAAGGGTGAGGCTCGCGGCCATTGAATTGGCTGGCGTGGCACCTAGTCACCATCAGGGGCTACGCCCCCGATACCCCAATTTATAGGGGCTTAAATTCTTAACATTGCTTAACAAAAAAAGTGAGTGAGGGTTGCAAATAGTCCATTAAATAGACTATAATAAAACCCATGCAAACGAACAAGTTTGCACCCGAGCCAGTCGGTTACTGGATGGCCCAAATGTTGGCCGCTTACCTGGAGAAACCACCATGACATCTTCACTCAACAAAGTTACTTTGATTGGCAACTTGGGCCGCGCCCCTGAATTGCGCTACACACCACAAGGCAAGGCCGTGGCCACTTTGAGCATTGCAACAAGCAACCGCCGCAAGAATAAACAAACAAGCGAATGGGAAGATGAAACCCAATGGCACCGCGTCACGGTGTTGGACAAACAAGCCGAATATGCAGGCGAGAAACTGACGAAGGGCCGCACGGTTTACGTCGAAGGCTCGTTGCGTTATGGCTCATATTTGAACAATGATGGCGTGAAAATTCCGACTGTTGAAATTCTGGCTTCACACATTGAACCCTTTGGCGCGAAGAAGGCAGGCAACCAAGAAGGTGGCGAAGCTGGCCAAGGCGAACAGACCCCGCCAGCCATGACCCCAGAGAATGAAGCTTGGGCGCGAGAGTACGACCAAGGCTAAAGCTTCGGGCTTCTGGTTTGTATTGCACGAAAGACCAAGCCGGAAGCCACTTAACACCTAATCACAATCAAAGCAGACATGAAAAACTTTAAACATCAATTCACTTTGTTTTACATCATCAAAGCGGCTTTGTGCTTTGCGGGCTTTCTTTATCTGCTAGTGGTTGAAGGTCAAACCTCAAACCCATTAGCTATGGGTGCAATTTTGTCGGTTATTGCTGCGCCTTTTGTGGCTCGGCTTGAATCTAGTCAGCGATACATCGGCGAACGTGAAACAACAACGACACAGAAGGGCGCTTAATCATGTCGCAACATTTTTTAAGACCACACATAAAGGCGATGCCATCACCGTGATGATGGGATGGGATAAGCCGTTACAGGGTTTTTTTATGGTCATTGAAGACAAGACCAACAAAGAAGATGGCTTTATTTATTCCAACTTGGAAGACCCCGAACTCGCCCAAGCGGGTGGCTTTGCTCAAACCATTGAGCCGTTTGTTAATAAGCTGGATGAATTGGGTATTGATGTACCCATCGAAATGCTGGAAGGTGTAGAGATGGATGGCATTTTTAATGTGGGCAACAAACAGGCCCACTATGGCATCACGGGCCAAGCATCATGAGCAGCCATTGGGCGTGGGCGGAAAGAGTCACCGCAGAACATGACAGAGACAAACCATTCGCACCAGAAAACGGCCAGCCGTTACGCTTTGCGATTGGTGACCATGTGATTTTTACGAATGACAACGGCGTCGAGTTTGAAATGCAAGTGACGGGCTTTTTTCAGAAACCCGAGGCGCCTTGTGGACTGTATGCGCGAGGTTCACGCTACCTTGTCAATTCATCCTCTCCGTGGTTTCCGGTCAAAGAATCCAGCCTTCGACCAAACACCGCAAAGCAAACAGCCCACTAAACCCAACAGCCTGATGCACTGCGAGCAGTGCATTGGAGTGTTGAGCAAACACCCGAGCCAGTCGGTTACTGGATGGCCCAAAGTTGGCCGCTTACCTGGAGAAGAAACCATGACAACATTTAGCGCGACATATTCGCCCGATGACAATAAATTGCGCCTTTCGGCTTCGCAACGCTTAGACGCGGAAACTTACGAGCGCGTCAAGGCGGCAGGGTTCAAGTGGGCACCAAAACAAGAAATTTTCGTGGCTCCGATGTGGACGCCAGAGCGCGAGGATTTGTGCATCGAACTGGCTGGAGAAATTGAAGACGATGACCGCTCATTGACTGAACGCGCAGAAGAACGCGCCGACCGCTTCGAGGACTATTCAGACAAGCGCGGCAAAGAAGCCGCAAGCGCACGGGAGCACGTGCAAAGCATCACCGAACACATCCCATTCGGTCAGCCCATCCTAGTGGGACACCATAGCGAGCGCCACGCTCGCAAGGATGCCCAGCGCATCGAGAATGGAATGCGCCGCGCCGTGCAACTTTGGGAAACGTCAGCCTACTGGAGCCGACGCGCCGAACGCGCCGTGGCTCATGCCAAATACAAAGAGCGCCCCGATGTGCGACACCGCCGCATCAAAGGACTGGAGGCCGACAAGCGAAAGCAAGAAAAGCACATCACCGAGGCCGAGCAGTTTTTGGGCTTTTGGCTCAAATGCGAAGCCGAGACAGACCCCGCCAAAAAACTGGCAATGGCTCTCAAAATTTCAGGCTACCGCAACCACCAAATGCCTCGCAAGGAAGGCGACCGCGAAGATTGGGACCAGTTGCCAAGCGCCTACACGGTTCTAAATAACAGTCATCCGAATTTGTACGCGCCCCGCACCGTTGAAGAAGTCATCGAGGAGGCGAAAAGACAATTTCCTGCAAGCACTGAGCGAGTGCGTCGCTGGCTCAATCACTATGAAAACCGCATCGCCTATGAGCGCGCCATGCTGGGCGAAGATGGTGTGGTCAAGGGTGAAAAGTTCGACATTCAAGTCGGTGGCCGTGTCTTGATTGGCTCCGAGTGGTTGGTGGTGCTTCGCGTCAACAAGCGCGAAGGCCGCATTTTGAGTGTTCGCACGAATGCCCGATTTGTGCCAGTTCGCGGCATCGAGGAGGTGCAGGACTACAACGCCCCAACTGAAGAAGACGCAAGCAAGGCCAAGAAGGCCACAACGCTGGGGCCGCTGGTGAACTACCCAGCTGAAGGCTGCATCGAAATGACAAAAGCCCAATTCGACAAGGTGCCAAAGGATTACCGAGGCACCGAGAAAACCAAAGCCACCTCAGAAGTCGCCGCGCATCGCGTCCGCTGTGCGATGGGTTGCTTTGTGAAGAAAACCGGCAACGAAGGCCACCATTATTTCAATGTTTTTATCACTGACGCCAAGCGCGTGGACCCACCCAAAGCCGAAGGCCAAAACCAAGATGCCGCGCCCGTGACTTTTGACCGCCGAATTGAAATGCCAGTATCTAAGCCCGTGGCAAGTGATGCACAAAACCACACACCAGCGCAACAGGCCAAGCAAGCCGAAGCCGACCAAATCGCCGCCATGCGTGAGACGTTGAAGACGGGCGTTCAAGTCGTGACCGCTCCGCAACTATTCCCGACCCCCGCCCCGTTAGCTGCTGAAATCGTGGAAATGGCAGAGATTGAAGCGGGCATGACCGTGCTGGAGCCAAGCGCAGGAACGGGCAACCTCTTGCAAGCAATCCGCGAAGCGACCGCAGGCGAGGCAGTCCGCACCGCCGTTGAAATCAACGGCAAATTGTGCGAACAGCTCAAGGCGCAGGAATTGGGCGCAGACATTCACCATGCCGATTTTTTGACCTTGAATCCTGACACTTTCGGGCGCTTTGACCGTGTGGTGATGAATCCCCCCTTTGTCAACGCCGAGGACATTAAGCACATCGAGCACGCCCTCAAGTTCTTGAAACAAGGTGGCCGACTGGTGGCGATTTGTGCAGGTGGCCCCCGACAGGCTGAACGCCTCGGAGGCCTTGCCCGACAAATGGGCGGCACCTTTGAGAATTTGCCCGAAGGCAGCTTTGTGGCCAGTGGCACCAATGTGCGCGCCGCAGTCTTTGCGGTCAACGCTCCGCAAGCCATGAGCGCCGCAGCCTAAAGCCCAAGGGGTCAGCCGCCAAGCTGGCCCCTTTTGGTGTTGGTTGGATTTCGTGGCGGTTCGGCGCTGAGTCGTCCAGGTCTGGATGTATCAGCGCCGAACGGTTGCCCTCTTGCGAGGACATGCGGCCCGAGGGCCTTTTTGTATTAGTTCAACTGGTTTGGTAGTTTCGATATGTTCTGGTTTTTGAGGCGGTTCGTCGCTGAGTCTCCCGTGCGGTCGTTATCAGCGCCGAACGTGTGGCCTCTGTGTGAGGCCATGCGGCCAATGGGCCTGATGCCTCGGCTCGTCCTTCGCTGCGCTTGAACCTCGCCGCACGTCTCGGCGTCATTTGCCGAGACAGTAGCCAGTTTGGCCTAGGGCCAAAATTCCTTATTCGCCGCATCGGCTTACCTTGCTACTGTCGAAGCACTCCGAGCAAGTCGGGTGCATCGACGAAAGGTTGCCCACAAGCCACACCTCCCACTCTCCGAGACTTTCCCACGCAAGGTGGAAAAGATTCTCGGAGCCCCCCACGGGGATTATGAATATCCCCGCTGGCGGCTTCGGGGTCCGTGCGTTTGTGGACAACCGCCACGGCTCGCCCTTCGCTTCGCTGGGGCATTGCCTTTGGTTGCCACCTGAACGGCTGGCAACACCTGTTTGCTTGAGCGGCCTATCGCCGCTGAGTTCTGTCTGGCAAAAATGAACGGAGGTTTCCCACAAACCCACTTCCCACTCCTTCGGACTTTCCCACGCCAGGTGGATAAGTCTCGAAGTCCCGACTACGCGAATTATTGAAGATTCGCTTCGTCGGCGTTGGGGTCCGTGGATTTGTGGAAAACCTCCGTTGGTCTGTTGACGGTCTACGGCTCGTTCAGAGCAAAGCCCTGAACATTGCCTTTAAGCGTCCGCTTCCTGCGGAAGTGCGGACTGTGCTTTTTCTAGCAACGCTTTGACTTGTGGCATAGCTGCCGCCCAAGCCTCAACGTCGAAAACATCCAAACCCTCGGTCTTATGCAAGGCTGCTACCGCCCGAGAGTTTTCTTCGCGCTCCTTACGTTGCTCCTCGCGCAATTTCTCGCGGAGTTCCTTCGTCTTCTTCTCCATCTCCGCGAGACGTGCCTCAAGGTTCTTTGCCCGTGACACTCGTGGGGCTTTGGGGTTCTTGCTGTCCGTTTCCTGATTAGCCACTTCGGTCATAAATCGCTCTCTTTCTTAAAATGTTCGTGGTACTTGTGAGGGGTTCACGTGCGTAGTTTAGTACTAAGAAAGGTAGCTGTGGGCAAAGACACCTTGAATAAAGAACACACATTACGCACGTTATCACGAGCCGCCTAAATACCCATCTAAGTCCCTGCTGGTACGGGTTTCGGTGATATCAGGTGTGCGGTGCGAAATGTAATCAAATGATATACATAAATTATTTACAAGGCCTGCGGCCCTACTTAGAATGTATATCAAAAGATAACGCCTAAGGGGAAAGAGTGAAAACTAAGTCTGTACTGTTGCGTTTGGATGAGGCTGATGATGAAGCTTTGACCAAAGAAGCCCGCGCCCGCAAGGTCTCCAAGGCCGAGCTTTTGAGGGTGTTTCTGCATGAGGGCTTGGCGGGTTTTGACCGCAAGCATGAAGACCTGATCAACCGCGTCAACACCATCGATGGAAGGGTTGCACACATTCTTGAGCTTGCTGCCGTAGGTGCCGCGATGCTCTCGGCAATGGATGTAGGGCGCAAGCCAGATGAGCGGGTAAGCGAGATGACGGAACACCTCAAGCAGGGTTTTGAAATTTCACAAGCGGTGCTGGTTGGACAGCAACGAGGGCTGTTCAAAAAAGGAGGCAATTGACCATGTTCATGAATACTAGCCCCGAAGGGGTCAATCAAATATCGGATCTGGTGGTTGGCGTTTACCGCGCAAACGCAACCGTCTATGTGTCGCCAGATCGCCCCTACAAGGCTGTTTTGGCCGAGTTTGGCCCAGAGTCTGATGGACAGGTTACGTTCGCTGAATTGCTGATCCACGCGCCCGATGGTGGGCTCTTTTACAGAAACTTCCTCAAGATGCCTGATGGGCTTTGGCGCGATAGTTGTGGTGAGAAGCGTCCGAATCTAGGCGAACTGTTTCCTGCTGAACTTATGAGTTTTCAGGAAATTGAGCAAATGCCCTTGCCCTCTCAAGTTGTGGGAGATCGCGCATGAAGAACGCCGCCGCCAGTCACGCAGGTATTGGGCGAGCTGTTTTCGCCACTCGCCTTAATTTATCCATTCAAGCGGCTGTTATGAGTTTTTGGCTGGGCGCAGTGCCCTGCTTCTTTTTGCCCTACATCCTTTGGTTCAACGGGGCTACAGATCGCGAAATTGACATTGTTCGAGTGGCTGCGGTCGCTAGGTATGCGGAGCCGGATATCCGCTCAAAGTGGGAAATCAGAGATTCAACTGGTCACTACAAAACCATCGAAGCAATTACCGATGACGGGCAACGGGCGAGGTCTCTGAAGCCTGCACAAGTAAGACAAGCTCTAAACAAAGAGTGGTCGGCTGTTGATGAATTTCACTGGTATTTCATCCTGAGCATGATCTTGCCGTTTATTGGCTACTTGGTCGTTTGGCTGATCTTGCAGCGTATTGGTGAGCGCAACATGGAGGACAAGCGGATTCGCGGAGCCCGTGAGGTTGTCAGCCAAACTGAGCTTGATCGAATGGTTCGGTTGAAGGATGGTGGGCAATACAAACTGGCAGAAGTGACACTCCCCGCCTCCGCTCCGATGACGGGGATTTTGATGCAGGGGGCACAAGGCTCGGGTAAGTCGTTGGTGATTCACGACTTGATGCAGCAAGTGTTTGCGAAAAAAC
This sequence comes from Limnohabitans curvus, assembly GCF_003063475.1. Classification (NCBI taxonomy): domain Bacteria; kingdom Pseudomonadati; phylum Pseudomonadota; class Betaproteobacteria; order Burkholderiales; family Comamonadaceae; genus Limnohabitans; species Limnohabitans curvus. The sequence continues at coordinate 53,737 of NZ_NESP01000002.1, read as the reverse complement.
GCAAGAGTGTGATTTACGACCAGAGCGGCGAATTCTTCCGCGCATATTTCCGTCCAGGCAAGGACTATTTCTTTAATCCCGCATTGGTTGGTTCTGTCCCTTGGTCCATCTTTTCGGAACTCAAGTACGTTTATGACGCCGACACCTTCGCGCACGCCTTCTTGCCTCCAAAGGGAGGCGTTGTGCATGGCGCAAGTGCATTTTTTGAAGATGCGGCTCGGGCGCTGTTTAGCGTCATGCTGCTCCGGCTTGCGAAATATGGCGCGATCGATACCCGCGACATTGCGAAAGCAATTTTCGAAATGCCAGACGATGAAATGGAAAAGCTGATTGAGAAGTCGGTGGCAAGTTCAGCGGTCGGCGGTGATTCGAAAGGTCAGCGCCAAGGTGTTATCTCTTCAATTGCGATTTACCTCAACGGTTTGAAAGCGGTCCAGCCAGGCAACTGGTCAATCCGTGATTTTTTAGAGTCAGATGACGATGCGCGGTTTTTCATTCTTGGCACGGATGACACCCGTGCCATGTTTTCGCCGTTGTATCGCCTCATCCTAGCCTCGGCGTTTGCAATGATTTCGGCAAAGCAAGAAATTGTTCATGAAGACAGGTATTGGTTCTTCTTGGATGAGGTTCACACCCTTGGCGACATCAAACTGGATGAACACCTCGCCACCTTGAGGAAATTCGGCGTTTCGATTGTTTCGGGTATTCAAAGCGATTCCCAATACTGGTCTTCTATGGGCAAAGATCGTGGCGACACGGTCATGAACTGTTTCAACACTGTGCTCATGCTTCGAATGAATGAGGCCTCCATGATGGAGCGGGCTGCGAAGCGTTTGGGCAAAGTCGAAATGGAAACGGTTAGCCAAAACCAAGCACTTGCGGTCAACGAAATGCGAGATGGCGCTGGCGTGAATATTCAAGATCACGAGAAGTGGCTGATCATGCCCTCGGAAATCGGTGGGCTAGACAGTTGCACGGGCTTTCTCAAGTTGGTCGGAAGCTACCCTGCCGCAAAGGTTGATTACCGTCACTGGTTGCCCTCTAAAGGCCGCTGGGGTCGAGCCTATGTTGAGAAGTTCGCCGCTATCCAAGACACACCCGAACGCGACCCCTCCTTTGTCATTGAACGAAATTGGGCCGCTGGTTCGGTGGACCCACTTGTGAAGATCAGCGAAGCTGTGAAAGCAGCCAGTGAAGATGATTCTGCAACGGATCAGGACCTTGCTGCAGAGGCTGAAAAGGTGGGTTCTCAGGCTATTGGAGGACAAGAGTTAAGGCCCGAAGCTCAGGAAAAGACGGTGGTGGTCACGGCTCCAGAGCAAACCAATGCGGCCAGCATGATGATCAATAACTTGTTGGGGCGGGAATGAAAACAATCCTAATTCGAATCATTTTCATGGCCCTGCTGGTGGCCTTCATCTTGGCGTGGTTCTTCATGCATGAGGTGAACATGAGGTTGGCCAACTCTGCAACAACGATGTTTTCTGAGGCTCCGCTCTCTTCTACCTTAGGTGATGACAAAACCTCGCGAATCGTTGGCTACAAGTTGACAGATGAAAGAACAGATCCAGCAATGGTGGTGGTGGATAGCCTTCAAGCCAGCATGCCAGATACATCCAATGTGGTTGTGAGCCTTCGGTTAACCAACAAAGGTGGTGCCGATTGGCCGTGGCTTCGCGTGTATTTGCAAGACGCCCAAGGTCGCACAACTCGCACCCTTGACTACTCTCCTCAGAACTACCCACACGGGACAAGTTTTATCTCTGAGGTCGTCAGCTTGACGATCCCGCTTCGTCCAGGTGAGCAACGCTTCACCGCTTCCGCATTTTTTCCAAACTGAGGGACAACATGATTACCTTTCACGCAATTGGATCTGGTTCAGATGCTGCTAGTTACCACGACCGCGCCTTTTCAGCCGAGGGGAATGTCCGCGATGCAGACAACTACTACATGGATGAGTCCGCAGGGGCGAAATGGCAAGGCAAGGGTGCGCGGATTCTTGGCATAGAAGGCCAGCGGGTTGAGCGTCAGGACTTCATCGACGCTTTGGATGGCAAGCTTCTAAACCCTGAAACTGGAAAAGTACAAAACTTGGCCAGCCGAGGCAATGAAGACAGGCGTGCTGGTTTCGATATGTCGACAGCGCCGCCAAAGTCTGTGTCGATCATGGCCCTTGTCGCGGGGGATGACCGACTCATAAAGGCTCACGAGATCGCCAACGCCAAGGCGATGGGGTGGATTGAAGAGCACGGGGCGATTATTCGCGTCAAGGACGATCAGGGCCAAAACGTCAAAGAGCAAACGGGTAACTTATTGTGGGCCACCATTCGCCACGAAACAAACCGCAACAACGAGCCGCAGCTGCACAACCACAACGTGGTGATGGCTGTGACCTACGACTTAGACCGGAAGACCTGGCGAAGCCTTACCAATGACGAAGTGTTGAACCTTCGCAATGGCGCTGATGACATTTACAAAGCGGTGCTTTTGCAAGAAATCAAGCGCGCTGGCTATGAGGTCGAATTTTCAAAAAACGGTCGAGATTTTGAGATCAAGGGTTTGAGCAAAGAACACCTTGAGGTGTTCAGTGGACGCAGCCAGCAGATTTATGACGCAATCAAAGAGCGTGGGTACGATCCAGAAGAGGCGTCTTGGGCCATGCGACAAGCGGCGGCGTTAGATACGCGATCAAAGAAACAGGAGCTTCCCTCTGGTGTTTTGCAGGAGGTTTGGACTCAGCAAGCGCAAGCAAAGGAGATGAACCTAGAGGGATTGGTTGGCGAGTCGAAAGAGCGCGCTGCAAATGCCAATCCAGCGGCTATGCGGGAGGAGGAAAAGCGTTTGTCGGTCTTGGCTGTGTCTGAGGCCATTGAACACCTGAGTGAACGCGAGCAGTCATTCACGGTCGCGCAGTTGGAAAAAGAAGCCGTTCTCATGGGCAAGGTTCCGATTGAGGACGTTAAGGTGGCAATTCGCGAACACCGCGAAAACCACGTTTTGATCGAGCGGGACGGTATGCCTTCGGGAGCGACCTGGTACACCACACAAAAGGCCCTAGACCCTGAAAAGCAAATGGCACAAACCATTTCTGAGGGCAAGGGCCAAGGGTTGCAAGTCGTGGCCACAAAGGAAGAGTTTTCTAAGCTTTTGGGTGCTTTTGAGGCACGAAAAACAGCCGAGATTGGTAAGCCCTTCAAGTTGTCGGATGAGCAGGTAAATGCCGCTAAAAATCTGCTGATGCATGGTGACAAATTCCAAGCAATCCAAGGGGATGCGGGCACTGGCAAGACCGCTGCGCTTGAGTTTGTTCGCGAAGCTGCCGAAAAGAAGGGTTGGGCGATTCAAGGGGTGGCAACCACATCCTCCGCTGCTGAAGAGCTGCAAGCAAGTAGCGGAATCAAGAGCAATACGATTGCTGGTTTCTTTGCCGAGCGCAATAACGCAAGCAAAGAGATTTCGATGGAGATCGAGGCGCTCAAGCATCAAATCAGACAGGGCGCCCCTCTCCAAAATCGCGAGGACATCCCGCGCATCGAGGTGAGAACGCTTCAGTCGAAAAGTTTTGACCTAAACTTTGGGACGAACCGATACACCTTTGACCATCAGCGCGAAACAGTTCACAAGACAGGGGGCGACTTACTTAGTCGGGTTGCCGTGGCTATGGTGGACGCTGCCGAAAAGATTAAAACCAATTCACAGGATGCAGGTGAGGCTCAAACGCTGGGGGGCAAGCTGAAGGCATTCGCGACTGAGAAGGTGACAAACATTGCGGAGAGCCTTGGGAACACCCTCATTAGCTATGAAAAGGTGGGTGTGGTTGAGGCCACCGCTGCTCGTAATGCGTTGATCAAGAGCAACCGCGAGGAACGCATGGACAAACTGGTTGGGCAACTCAATCAGAAAGAAGCGCAGTTGGCCAACTTGCAAAATCATGGCAACGTTGTTGGCAAACCGACCATGTTTGTCATGGATGAGGCGTCTATGACGGGCGTACATGACACGCAACGATTCATTGGTTTTGTTGCGAAGCATGGTGCTCGCGGTGTATTACAGGGGGATATCCACCAGCACGGCAGTGTCGCCGCTGGTAAAGCATTTGAGCAAGCGCAGGCCTCTGGTATCAATTTGTCGGTCATTGAGCAAACCAAGCGTTTTGACAATGCGACCCCGCAAACTCAGGATGCGGTGAAATCGATCAAGGGTCGAGGCTATGCCGATGCAATCGCCATGCTCGACCGAACTGAAGTAGAGGGGGCGCAGCTTGCCCCCAAGGTGGCTGAGCGCTATCTGGCCAACCTAAAAGAATTGCAGGATAAAGGCATTGCAGACCCGACTGTTGCGGTAGTGGCCGTGACCAACAAGGACCGCAAAGCGGCAAACTCTCACATCCATGATTTGCTGCAAGCAAACAACTTGTTAGGTGCTGACACCTTCGCCAAGGAGCATTTCGATGATCCGCAGTTGACGACCGCGCAGAAACGAAACGCAAGCATGCTCTCGGGCGCTGGAGTCGACCGATTGGTGTTCAACCAGGACTACAAAGAAAAAGGCGTTGGCCGAGGTGACGTGATCATCGTCAAGGGCTACGACATCGAGCACAACCGCATCCTTGGAACCATCGAGGGGAAAGGGATTCAGATCAGCATCAACCCTGACAAGCAAATGAATTTCTCGCCATACGTGCTCGATGAGCGAAAGTACTCGGTCGGGGACAAAATCGAATCTCGGGCGATTATTCGCGGCGGTCAAGGTCGAGAATCGTTTGTCATCAAGAACGGCAAGCGCGGGGTGGTGGTTGGCTTAGATGGTGGCGGTGCGGTTGTGCGATGGAAGGATGGCCAAGTAACGCCGTTGCCAAACAAATCCATGCGGTTCGCGGATTTGGGCTACGCGCACACCACGATCAAGGATCAAGGTGCTACTTATCAAAGAATGATCATCGCGGCCTCAGAAACGGGCGCAAAGGTGTTCAATCGACAGGCTACCTATGTTGCCGCTACAAGGGCAAAGGACAACACGGAAATCGTCACGAGTAACTATGAGGCCCTGCTCAAGAGTGCGGGTAAAGAAGTGAAGAAAACCTCTGCGCACGACATGGGCAAATTGGACTTGGGACGTGGCGAGTCAATCTTACGAGCTTTGGAGCAAGAGAAAGCGGTGATAAAGACGTCACAAGAGGTTGGCGCACACATCGATAAGGCTCTCAATAAAGACGCGGCTATTGAGCAAGGTCGTTAACTGAGCGTGGGCCATTTTGTATAAAAAGAAATGGCCTACGACGACGATTCATTTAAGGTTTTATGGGCGTTGTTTCCTGAATTCTTTCGGGTTGTAAATTGGATTAGATTGATTTGTCTGCGCTACGCTTTCGATGCTTACTTTGATGGATTGTCTAATTTCAATCATGTTGTAGTTGTTCTGCGCTTTTATCCAGACAAGGGGTAGCCCGACATCCTTACAAACCTTATCCAAAAAACCATCACGAGATTTCCGATCAAGCCTATCGTGTGATTTATCGTTCAACTCAATGGCGCAAATTACAGCGAGTGTCTCTGGGTGGCAAAGGCAAAAATCCACGTGCTTTTGAGCAACCTTCGCCAAGTCACGCATAGATGATTTACTGCCGTATTTGCCTTTAATGGTGATCAGATCGGCTACACGCACCTTCCCAAACACCAAGTAATCGCCATTCACGGCTCTCACCAGATGCTTATAGAAAATTCGCTCAGCTGGCGTGAATAAAAACTCGGCGCGCTTGTATGGCTTTCTTGGAATCAGAGCAAAGAAAATTAGGCAAAAAAACAATAGCCCAAGGGCTATTAGTTCAGTGTTGAGTTTCATAATTTCATTCACTTGGCGAGCATGGCAATTAAACCAATAACAAGAATAGCCAGTGAGACTTGATTCAAGAAACCGAACTTCTTCCCAGTTCTCTGGACGAAGCTATCTTTTTCTTTTTCAACCAATTTGAGCCCCTGAGCTTATTGTTTACAAGCCGGATTATCTTCGGCTACGCAAGCGGCCCACACATCCTTGCGAAGCTGACGATTTTCTTGTCTAGCTTTTTCAATGTCGACGGTTGTCGATCCTGCTGCAGTTAGGAGGTAAACGGCTTGGATCAAGGCGCCCTCTTCTGCTTCGGGTGTTTTGCCGTTCTTATAGGCGATAACGATTTGCCCAACACGGTCGGGCGCGGCTGTCGTAACACGTCGAATTTCGATTTCCTTGTAGCGGCATTCGGGCTTGGAGCACCATTGCTCAAGATCCTGGCCCGACAAATCGACGGGAACTAGGCCTCCTTTGTATTGAGAGACTGCGCTGTAGATGCTGTCTGTGATTCCAGAGCCTAGCGTAGCGTGTGAGCCGCCCACAGCACCATATCTGTCTGCTGCTGCAATCATCGTTCCAACCGAAAGAAGCCCGCCAATGAACTTATTGCGGGTTGTTTTGCCTTGCAGGTCGTCAGGGTTCCCTTGGTTTGCAATCGTCTGCTTGAAGGCTGCGGTCTGATAAGTTTGGACAGTGCCGATTTTTTCCACAGGGATAGAGACAGGCAACTGGACCGTGAAAGAGTTATCGCTGCTGCGGGGTAGTTTGAATCCTGCTTGATCCAGCTTTTGAGCGACCGCGTTTGTGATCGGGTGGTTGCTGGCTGACTGCGTTACGTTTGGATTGCCGAACAAATACTTCTGATCGTTCAAAAGAACGGTGTACCAAGCTGTTTTATTTTTATGGGCTTCTAGGCTGGACTCCAAAGCTGACTTGTCACCAGACCATTGATCAATTGGGCGCACAACAAAGACCTTCGCGCTATCGGTTTCAAAAACCAATGGCGCGGCCATAGCCGTGGTTGCGGCAAGTAGTGAAAGCACGATGGCAATTTTCTTCATTTTCAACCTCACTTTTTAACGTTTAGTTTTTTCTTGATGTCTTCACAGGCGGCAGCTTGTTTGGCAAAGGCGGCAAGATCTTCTGATTGGTTCTGGTGCTGAGCCTTGAACTCCTCAAGCTCCTTCTTGGCCATTTCCGTCTCTGTTCTGAGTGTGCCAATATCGTTTGTGAGCGCTGTAATTTGCTCTGTGCCTTTTTGAAGCTCTGCCTTCATCGTTTCGAGGGTGGCGTTCTTCTGTTGAATCAAGAAATAGCCACCCCCGAGGCTTGCGACAAGCAGGGCGCAAAGAGCAAGGGTGGTTCCGTGGCGCTTGATGAAAATTTGTGCTTTGTTCATATGGTTCCTTATGGTGCGTAAGAGGGAAGATTGGCTGAGCCGCTTTGGGATGTGCCAGAGGTTTGCTTTTGCATGATTGGCGTGTAGTTGCCCGAGATATTCGCTGGCATGTTTTTCGTGGCTTGTTGGGTCATTTGCCCTGTGAATTCACGGAAGTCGATTTTTGTGAAATCGATCTTGCTGATTTGATCAACAGAAATCCCTTTGCAGTCGCTTGTGTTCAAACCAAGTTGGGGTTTGCCTTGCATGTTGATGACGCGAGCAAGAACTGAATTGAACGAGCAATACGTCGAGGTCCATTCAATGCAGGTACCGATGATTGGGATTTTTTTCGTGCATTCCTCTTTGACGAAGGTGCTCAAATTTGCACCCATGTGCATTGAAAGCATTTGCTCTTCTTGTGAACAGCTTTTAAGCGACTGAATGACTTGAATCGCCACCAATGCCCCAAACACGTAAGGGTTGAAGGTGACGGACGTCATTGAAGAGCCCTCACCAAAAGTTGCCAGCGTTGTGTTTGCACCCATAAAGCCGGAGCCTTGTGCAGCAATGCCTGATTGATATGTAAAACCGTAGGCGCTCAGCGATGGGCCTCCTGCCGCAAAGTTTGTGGAGGTGGGAACTGTGCTTGAATAGTCAGCGATTGATGCTGCTGCGCTTTCTGAGAAGTTAGACACCAAGCCTGAGGCGTATTGCCCCCCGGTATACATCGCGTCATAGACATAGGGGCTTGCCGCGTCGACCGCGACCTGTCCGGCATATTTCACCGCAGAGTAGGCTCCGCTAAGAGCCAAATTCATCATCACTGAGTTTGATGTTGCGCCCGGGGCGCTCTTGCAGCAATTCTTGATGCCGAAATAACCCTTGCGACACGTCTCAGCAACGCCTGCAAAGATGTTCTGACCATTTGAGCCGTATGTTGCAGACTCTCTGAGAATTTCTTGTGCGAGGGCCGCTTTCTGAAAGGTGTTGTTGGTGTTGACAGGATCGGTCATTGAGTCGCTGTTGAACACGCCCGACGAACATGATAGTTTTTGTTCTTTGGTCTCTTCTTTTGTTTTGCAGCTATAGACGTTGGTGTAGCTGCTGCATTGGCCGTTTTCGGGGATGACGTCCGTACATTTTGAGGACACGATCTCGCAAGCTTTGTTTGTTTCATACGGGGTGCATGTATTCACCACCGTGGAAGAGCATGCGAAGTCATAGCTGTATTGCCAACAGGATTTCGGAATGCTGACTGCTCCGCCTGGCGTTGAAACTCCTGCAAGGCATGCAACCTTGCCGCCGATGTCCTTGCATGGGGTGGTGTCTACGCAGGTTTTGGTGTTTGGAACTGAGTGACAAGCCCCTGCCGCATATTGCGAGAATGAGCTGGTCCATGCGTAGCTGATTAGGACCGCAGTCGCAATGATTCGAATCTTTTTCATGGCGTCCCCAGCTGAATGCCTGCGCTCTGTTCAAGCGATTTACATTGGTTGTCCCAATAGCTGTTGTACTTGGTGACCATTGGCACTTGGAAGCTATTGCTTCCTACATATGACGTGCCCTGGCAATCGTTGTAAAACTCGGTCGTAATTGAGCAAGTCAAAGAGGTGCAGCTTTGCGAGTAGTAAGTTGAGTAGCAATAGCCTCCGCTGTGCGAATTTGGACCTAAGGTTCTAGGGACGGAAAAACCAACCCGACCTGCAATGTCTCTGGTTCCTAACTCAGTGTTAGTGGCACCGTTCGATTTATAAATCGTGAATGCGTGCATACGGTAGCCAGTGCTGGTGCAAGTGAAGTCATATGCAAGCTTGTCGATGCATCCGGGACACGGATCAGCAGTTACCCTTGTTAAAAATTGACCTGCCGTACACCCAGGCTCTTGAATGGCGACCACCTTTAAGAATTGCGAACAAGTGGCCACGTCTGTATTCACTGACTTCACGCAAGTGTTCTGCTCATATTCGGCAGGCCGAGTAACTACAGCCTTTTGAGTGCAAACCTGTCCTGTCATTGATCCGGCGTTAGCTTGCGCGCTGCCAGCCGCTCCAAACAATTGATCTGTTGACTTGACTCGCTCTCCAAAGTTGAACTGGTTGGCCCCCTTGCCGTATGAATCGGCACAGTAAGAGCTATTCAGTTGACTCTGGGAACTGCCTCCGCCGCTTTTGTTCACGATGGCGGCTTGTGCGCCCAATGGCGTGAGGCAGCGTTGACTTAGAAAATTAACCGCCGCACACTCTTGGTCTCGCGCCGCATCACCAGAGCCGGGTGTGTAGGAGGCGCACTTGTCCATCGCTTGATTCCCAAATCCTGCAAGACCCATTGTTTTTGCGCTGTCCATCGCTTGGCTGCTTGTTTGTGGCGCTGAGAAGCCGCCAAGCCCTGTTGGCGTCTGTGAGGGTGCAGATGTTTTGCCGCTCCATGCGCTGGAGTTCACCCCTGCAGGATTCACCACCTGACCTGGTTGTGTTGGCACGATGCTCTTACCAAAGGCGGTGCCTTGCGACATCACACTTTGGTCTTGTGCATGACTGAAGGTTGAAATTGCAATCAGACAGAGCAAAGCTAAACGCCTCATTTGCCGCCTTCCCCCGTTGGCTTTTGCGAAGCTTTAGCGGCCTTCGCCTTAACTTGCTCATTGCTCAAGCCTCCGGTCGCCAGTGCATTTTCAATTGCCGCCTCTACTTCGGCAGTGTCTTGCGCGGGGGTTCCGTCTGGGCACGATGCGCCCACCGGATAAAGATGGCCAGGATGACTCTTGCACATTTTTTTCGGGGGCAAGCCGTCTTGGCAAATATTGAGCTGTCCACCAAGGTCATCCCATGCGATGTGGGCAGATGGCTGTGAAACGAGGAAAGCAACGCGACCGCAGGTGGGCTGCTCTTTGAATCGGGTGATCAGTTTTGCAAAGACCATGATCTGGCCGTTACTTCCAGTGCGCCCGCGAATGGCTTGGACGAGCGGTGCAAATTGTTGGTCGTTTGGCAACTCAACGCTTGCTTGCCCCTTGGTCAGTGCTTCTGTGAAAACGCTTGTCGGCATGCCTTGCGACATTGCCGAAACTGAGAACGCCAGCATGGCAAACATGCTGGCTAATCGGATATTTGGACGCAGTGTCATCGCTGGGTTTCCTTTGTGAGTAATGGCTCAAACAGATCTGTTTCGGCCTGTGCGAACGGCAAATAGGGCACGGTCCAGGAGTAGTGGAATTTGTTGGACTTGCGCATGTTCTTTAACGTCTCAATTTCCATTGGTACGAAACTGGCTACGCCTGCAATGATTTGTTCGCGCTGAACGCTCCACCCCTTTTCGCTCCCAACCATCTTTCCAACTTGGTCGACGCAGCGCGCTGCTTCGTCTTTAATGTTGGGAAGCGTTGCTCTTCGGTAGTGCCTATTGATCAAAACGTATTTGCAAAACGTGAAGTTGTTGTCCGTCTTGATCAGGGGTTTTGAAATCTTGGCAATCAACGAGTAGCCATCGTCAGCACCTGTTGCAATTGAATCGCGCAGCCAACCCACACGAATTGGCAGGCTCTCGGTGTCCCCTAGCGAGGCTCGTGGGATGTGCGCCAAAGCTGAGTTGCACCCCTTCGCAAAACGAACGGCTTCGGGTTGACGGTTGGTTCTAAACGCAAGGAATGACGCGAGGCCGCACACTCGCCCTGAGGTATCGTTTGCAAGCGTCATGGCCTTTGCCATCCATGCAAGGCCGCGCTCTAGGTCTGGAGCATTCCCAGACTTGCCGTATGCGGCAATCAGTCCCAAGTTGTAAAGGGACGGTTGATAGTTTTGGGAGGCTGCAAGTTGGTAATACTTGGTGGCTTGACTGAGACTTTTGGGTGCCCCATAAAGTCCGTGCTCAAAGCTGAAGCCCAAGAAGTGGACCGCCTCTGGCTTTCCATTTGATGCAAATTCTTGGAGACGGGCAATTACTGCCCTTTGGTCTGGCTGTTGTCTAGTAACCAGCGAGCGTATCAACGCAATGATTTCTGGCCCCTCTTGGCTAATCACGATGTGCTCGCCGTACTTGAGTTGCCCGCCAATTTGAGCGAGTTTTGGAAGGGTTGCGCCTACTTGCTCAACCAAACTTGGCGTGGCGCTCGCGACAGATGCTTGATTGAGCTGTTGCTGGTTCTTCGTTTCGTTTTTGATGACGAGCGAATTCAAGGCTGAATCAATGGCCCCTTGCTGCGCGTTTGGATTTGCCGCCAAAGCCGTGGCTCGGGCTTCTTTTTGTTGAGCGGCGGCTTGCCTGTCAATTGCAACTGATTTGGCGACCTGGCTCTCCACCGTCGAATAGGTCTGAGAGCCCGATGTTTGAGCGAAAACACCACCGCTCAAGCCCATCATTACGCCTGAAAAACCCGCTATAAGTACGATTTGTGTATTCGTCATGTGAGTCGCATTAACTATTCAGTGTTAATATATCACAAGTAAATAAAAACGTTTATTTTTCAACTCCAAAAAAGGAACATTTCCATGATCGAACAGCTCTTGCCAGAGGTGATGGACATCGACCATCTAACCGACAGGGAGCAGCGTGAAGTGATGGTGGTGAAGCACGATGCTGTGCTTGGACCAATTGAGAGATTCATTCGTCGCGCCTTTGTCTGGGCCATCGTTACTCGCTCTTCTGACGTTCATATTGAGGGTCGAGGAGACAAAAACAGCCCGACCGTCCACATCCATATCCGCTCGCCCAAGGGGATGGTGAATATGGAGTACCACGGAGATCACGGGCGTCACTTTGAATCAAAGTTATTTGCTGTCACAGGCACACCGCAAGGGGGTAGCACTGGCATGACCGTATCAACGCGCTTTTCGATGGCGCTTCCTGCAACGTATGCGCGCAAGCATGGCCTCACCCCACGCGAAGACAATCCTTATGCGATCGACATGCGCGTCGAGTACATCAAAACCTTCGACGGCTTCTGCTTCATTTGCCGACTTCTTGACCAGCAAAGGAGGCCTGCGCTTGATGAACTAAACCTCTCGTACACGCTGCTCCACGCGATCAAATCTGCGGCTGAAGAACCAAGCGGTTTGATCTTGGCCAGCGGCCCTACGGGCAGCGGAAAAACCACTCTTCTCAATGCCGTTCTTGGTTACCTGAACGATGGGCAACGTTCAATCGTGACGATTGAAAACCCCGTCGAAGTTCGACTACGGGGGGCGGGGCCTATCAAACAGCTGCAAACACAGGGCGAGTTCACCTTTGCGCGTGCGCTTCGTTCCACCTTGCGCGCCGATCCTGACGTTATCTTGATTGGCGAAATCCGCGACGAAGAAACGATGAGGATTGCCATCGAAGCCTCAAAGACAGGTCACCTCGTGCTCTCGACAGTGCATGCAAACAACGCTCACGAAACAATTGCGCGCTTGGTAGACCTCGGAGCTGACCCACTGAACATCGCTGACTCGCTCAAGCTTGTTCTCGCACAGCGTCTCATTCCTACTTATGCGGGCTCTCTGCATGAACGAACACTGACCCAGGATGAAGTTAGCTGGCTCACGCTCAACGGAATGCCAGGTAAAACAAAAATCTTGGAAGTCGATTCGCACGAAAAGACTGGCAAGGTGGCCATGATCGAGGCCATCCAAATGGATGATCGGATGAAACAAATCATTCGGGCGGGGAACATGGACCCAACAGCCCTTTACAGGGTTGCAAAAGATCAATCGCAATACGAATCTTTGGCCTCTGCGGGTGTTCGCGGAATTGAAAGCTCGCACTGCAAACTCAAGGACTGCATGGTCTCGCTGGAGTCAAACACTGATGCACAAACAAATCCAAATATGCGGATTCGCTTAGCTTCTGAGCACAACGTATCGCTGTCGGAAGTTGCTGCAGCGATCGATGCGACTTACGTCTCAAGGGATAACAAAGGGGGCGATTCTGTGGAAAAAATCTTGAGCAAAAGAAAGGGGGGCCTATGCGTCGCCGCAGTTTAATTCTCGCTTGCACGGCAATTGTTGGCATGCGCGAGGCGCTCGCGCAAAGCAACTCTCAAATTGATCAGCTCAAACCATACTTGCAGGTCAAGCCCATACCCGGAGAGGAGAAAACGGTTCGCGTGTTCTTCTCGCCTGCATGCCAATACTCGCGCATGTACTTGCAGTTTTTCCGCAACCTCGCTGCAACTCTCCCCGAGGACAAGCTCTTCGTCTACACCCCGCTGGTGAACAAGGCAGATGGAATGGCTTACGCAATGGCGTTTGCTGCTGTACAGCGTTACCACCCCACTTATCTGAATGCATTCATCGAAGTGTCCATGATTGCAACTCAAGACAAGGGAATTTCCACTACAAGCTGGGCAGGAATTGACCGCTTGGGACGAGCATCGAAACTTCCAGTTTCACTGCCTGCGCTAGTCAAAGCCAACAATGCACAGATCATGAAAGATGTAGAACTTTATGTGTCTGTACGGCATAATTTGCAGGTTTTAAACACGCCTGCGGTCGCCGTGGCGGGTACTTATGTGGTTACACCTGAATTCACCAAGGGTGACGCTGCACTATTCAGTCAGCTAGTAAATGGGATTATTTCAATGGCGCGGTGAGGCCCTTGTCAAATCTTCTAGCTGACAAACCAACAATGACAGAGCAATGATGCAAATGAGCACCCTAACCCGGACACAAAAGAAAAAAATCGCCGATGCATTATTGCGAGGCATCAAAGATCCAGTTATAGCCAAGGTGCTCGAAATATCCGTCGAGGATGTTGCCAGAGAGCGCAAGAGCAAAGGTCTTAGCTGCAAACAGGTGACCGAAACGCGATACGAATACTGGAAAAAACTTCTGTACGCTGGAAGAAGTCTCAAAGAGATTGGCGAGCTGTACGGCGTGAGCCCATATTCCGTCAAGTTGATGCTCTGGAAGAAAGAGAGGTTCAGCATGATGGACGTGAGAAAGAAAATCTCTGCCGAACGCGCCAACAGTAGCAGGCAAGCCCGAACGTCGGCCAGCTTCAACTGGTAAAGAAACGCACAAAGAAGAACGCCCGTGAATCGACGGGCGTTTAGCTTTTTGGCGGGTGCGCTTAGAAGGTGTGCCCCGTAGAGCCGAAGGCGTTGCCGCAGACGTCCACGCCGCCAGCCATTGGGAGGCCGTTCACATTGGTCGGATGAACGTCGATAGAACCAAAGGAGTTGCCATTGACGTCTACGCCTCCGACCATTGGTAGTCCGTTTGCGTTCAATGAAGAATATGCCGCACCGTGGCGGATTGCGGCGCTGCTTTTGCGCCGACGAGCGACAAACACCCCCACCAAAATAAAGGGGGTGAGAATGACAGTTAAGCCTACTACGAAATCTGAATCAAGCATGGGGCTCTCCATTTGTACTGTTCATATTATCTGTAATTAATTTATTTTTTACCGTCATCCAGTTTCCCGAATTCAACTCGCTCATTCGTGCCGCTAGTGAGGAAGTTTTTGGTGTTCTCGCCAATGGTTTTCGCCGTTCTAATTGCTGTCCCATCGCCTGTCACTTGGTTTAATCCTGCTGCATCGGTTTTCGCAAATGCATCTTTCACCTCTGGAAGAGTTGCGTTGACTGTTACGGATGGGGTTGTGGGTGGGGGTGGTGTCCCAGTGCCCGTTTTAGTTGGTGCGGCGGCTCTTGGTGAAGTTGCTCTAGGTGTCGACTGAGGGACGGGCGGGAGGAATTTCCCAGCTCGCTGATCAAGGTTTCGTGCGTCGACTCCGGTCTGATCTTCGGGGCGATCTACCTTGTGGGATAGTCTGTCCGTTGGACCAAATTCTTGCTGAAGGCCTGAGATGGCCATGCCTTGCTTAGTCAGATAGTCCGAGGCCATTTTGCGTTCGTCGGTGCTGGCGTTTCCATCATTGAACAAACGAACTGCTGCGTTGTGGCGAATTGCAGCTTGGCGTGCGAGCGGGCTCATTCTGACTTGATCGGAGGCTCCAGAGTCCACCATTTGAGTGGCATCGCGCATGTGCTTCGCGGCGGCTGACGATTGTTCAAAGTTGCGCCCCTCCGTGAGTTGGAAATCGCGCATGCCTTTGTTTGTCTGGATGGAGTGCGCCAAACTCTCTGAAGAGTAGTTCTGAGCAAACGAAACCAGCGAGTTCGTATTCGAGTTATTTAGCCCTGATGAGTCCTTATTGCTCAAACTTTCCGAAAGCGTGCTTGTGTATTGCTGCTGCTTGGAGTACATGGCCTCAAGGGCTTTAACCTTGTCTGTGCTGCTGCCGTTCGTCTTGGCTGTTCGAAGTTCATCGCCAATCGCTTTTTCAACCGCTTTGGCTTCCTCGACGGACTTCGATCTTCCAGCTGTTTGAGTGCGAGTCAAGGAGTCGTTTGCGGTAGTGCCAGTATCAGCTCGCAATGATCCTCCCGCCCCTGCTCCTGTTTTGTGTTCTCCGCCAGCGCCGACCGAACCAGCAGCAGAAGCACCCGCTCCAGCTGTTGTCGAATTTATGTTGGACTTGCTGGATGAAGCGTTGTCGTTGACGTGCTCGCTGTTTGAATTCCGCATAGTTTCAGCGACTCGATTGCTGATCGATTTCGCTGTTGATGTATCAATGCCTGAACGTGTAGCGTTTGACAGCGAGCCTCTCTCTGTGAAGGCCTTTGTCAAAGACTCACCCTCTGTAATCGTTTGTTGACGAGCGGTCTCCTCGCTTTGCGCTCTATGAGCTTGTTGGGCCAATTGCCCATACTGAGCGTTCTGATTCACGGCTTTAATCGCGCCCGTCTCCGCAAGCGTGTTGTAACCCGCACCTTGTGAGGCGCTTGCAAGACTTGAATTTTGCAAAATTGGAGCGGTGCTCATCGCCTGAGGCGTTGTTGCGGGCGCAGCCTGCGAATCAGGTGGACTCATGCGACTGGCCACCGAAACCATCGCGCTTGTCGCACTCAAGCCAAAAATCATGCTCATTAATACGGGCAAGCTAGACATGATGTGAGCTGCGGTGCCAACTTGAATGCTGAATTGCTTGTAGGCCTCAACTGCTACAGCCTGAGACAAATATCCACCCTGCGTGATGCTGGTGAGGAATGTTGCAACTTGCATATAGATCATGCCGTTGATAATCTCTGCGCCCACGTTCAGCACCAAGAGTGGCCAAACCATGATGTGTACAACTGTATAAATTGATTTGCTGGCGTTTGATCCAGAAAACATCATGAACAGCACGACCACAGGGCCAAGGCCAATAATCAGTGCCATGATGTGGTTTGCAAAGCTGCCAGCATATTTCAGCATTTGAACCTCATTGGCGGCGCGCTGGATGTTGTTACGCTCGATCTCAAGACCTTGAATCGCGGCTGCTTGACAGGTCGTTTTGTTTGATGCGTCGGATCTCAAGCAGTTGAGGTCAGAGGTCACTAGCTCAGAAAACAAAAGATTGATCGCCTCGGCATTTGCTTGGGTTGTTCCATCGGCGAGTGCGCTTAGTGATGTGTTGGCCGTGCGAACTGCGGTGTACTGTTCAGCAAACTTTGTGAAGCTGTAATCAGCATTTGGGTTTGGCTGATCCGCTCCGTTCACTGCGCCTTGAACAACTCGCGAAAATTCCTTTGAGTTCAAAGTATTACCAATGTTGTCGGCCACGATGTACGCAGCATCTGCACAAGTCGAGATCGACTGCGAGCTAATGTTCATATCGGTCACCAAGCCTGTTGTGTTGAGCGAGGCTTGATACAAGAGTGCGCCTAGGGCGGTTTTAGGGATGCCATTAATAGGGATTGATTCCGCGATGGTTGCGCCCGTATTTCCAGCATTCATCACCTTGGCGATGATTTTTGAGTAGTCTGCTCCCGAGTCAGAGTTAATACAGGCACCAACAACACTTTTAACTTGTGAATCAACTGAACCAAGGCGCATGATTGCTGTCCTTGACGTGAGCAATACCTTCAAAGGGTTTACAAACCCATTTCCACTTGCGGAAATTGACGAGTAATTGGTTCCAGCACTTTGATACGCTGTTTCGACCAAGGCGCCCAGCTCTTGGCTTAATTCACTAGCCATCGCGGGGACTAGGGCAATTACAAACGGCACATTGTCTACTTTGGACAATTTGCCATTGATGGTGCTCTCAAGATTGACTGAAACCTTCATTCCAGGAGCGGTTAGTAACGAGGCAAAGATGAGGGGCATGATGATGTCGAAAGCGCCCGTGCCCATTGCGGATCCGCCGGTGCCACCTACAGATGCAAACGTAGCTTTCGTAACAGTACGGATGATGTTCCAAGTGGAAACAAGCAGGGCAAAGCCCCAAATGAATCCGGTCTGATTGACGATCATTGCCACGCCATTCAGGATGGCGTTGAGCATGGTGAGGTCGGCGCTAACCGAATAAATCGTTAGTGTTGGAAACATACTCGCCTCACTTCGTGTTGCCGTTCAGGGTGGCAGAAGTAGATAGCTCTTGTGCAATCTTGAGTACCGTGTTGTCTTTCACGCAGGCGGTTTGTCTGTCCATATAGTCTTTGCGAAGGTTCTCGATATTGCGTTTCGCGTCGTCATTCAAGATGTGGCTATTGCCGTATTCGACAGAGTTCGCCGACTTGTAGAGTGCTTCACCAAAACGCGCAGCAACACAATCGGAAAGGTAAAAACCAAGACGCTCAGCCATCGAAACGCGATATTGCGGGTTCGACGTTTTGGAAAGCAGCGCAATAACCGGGAGTCCCGATTGCTGCATGAACTGAATCTGGGCCGTTGTGAAGCTAAACATTTGTCCGCTATTGATCTTGCCCACGATAGATGCAGGGTCGACCGTTCCGGATGTGACGGACCCAAATAGCATTTGATTAACCCAGCCCTGAATGCCCTGATAGTTGAAATTAGCCTTTTGCATTTGTGTACAAATTTGTGGGTCGAAGCCGCCATTTGCCACGCCCGCACCTGATGGATTTGCACAGCGGTAGAGCGTCAGTGGTGTTGTTGCGCGGATTGACCCCGTACCACCGCCTTTGACCATGTCGTCCAACGTGAGAGTTGCAGGGCCTCTGCACTGAATGCGACCAGGTGTGCTACCGACGCCTGCTGGGCTACTGTCTTGCTGACCTGATTCGTTTGAAGTGATACATGGAACGCCCGAAACCTCGTAACCAAGGAAGGAGATCAATATTCTGTTGTTCAGTGAATTGGGATCTGTTGCATCATCACCCGTTCCATCGTAATTTCCGAGGCCGGCCATGCCGAGGATGTTGGATGCTCCAGATGCAATGACCGCCTTCACAGTAGAGTTTCCTGCTTTTGGATTTACCTCTCCCGCCTTCTTGAAATAATCATTAGCATCACTTAGATAGCCTTGAAGTCCAGACATGGCGTCTGAAAATATGCTTTTTTGTGTAGCGCCTACGCTCCCCGCCCCGCCCACAGCATCTGAAATTGTGCGTTCTGCCTTGTCTACAACGAGGTGCGCCATTTGGCAGGTGTTTTTGCTCAAATTATTCAAGTTCTGCATCAGCGTTTGAAACTCGGTCATGAGTCCGTCGAGGCTTGGTGAGATGGCCTTGATAGCCGCCTTAAACGCAAGGCCTGCCGCATTGGCTGCAACTTTTCGGAAGATGTCTACAAGCTGCTGATGGTTGATAAAACTGAAGGAACCGCCGTATAAGTCCACGCCTCCGCACCCAGCGTTGATGCGGGGAGAGTCAAATGCAATGATGGTCACCGATTTGATGGGGGCTCGCATACTGAAGCTACCGCCGAACATTCCCACCCTGTCTTTGGTGGTAATTTTCCCGCTCGATGTGGAGTTGCTCATGAACATTGAGTTCAGGTCGCCCATGATGCCTGCGTTGGCCAGCAAGGGGGTTGCGAGTGCGATGGATGCTGCGAGATGGCGTAATTTCATTTCTGTTTCCTCACTGGTACTGCTTGAGCAAAATAGGTTGCAACTTCTTCTTGAACGTTTCTGGCTTTTCTGGATCTAGCGTCAAACTCTGAAGGTCCTGAGTGGATGCAACGCCACGGGTCCAAACATCGAGATCGCGAGTCGTTTCGGCAGATAGCAACTTCATGTTGTGGCCAGCAAACGCAATTAACTTCGTCAATTCGTCTGCTGCATAAAAACCTTGCGAAACAACCAAGTACTTGTTCGGGTCTGCATCCCCTTCGTAGCCCTTTGGTTTTGGCACATAAACGATGGAGGGGGTTAACTTCAAATCAAGTTTTTTGTATAGCCCGTTATCAACAACAATCGGGCCTGCGTAGCCCTTGGGTCTTCTTCCGTCAATTGAGACAACCAATGTCTCCATGCCGTAGTTAGTCTTGAGCATGGCTAGGACGGGCACTTGCATTGCACAAAATCTGCAGCCCCCATCTACAAAGGCAACGAGTCCGCCCACTTCGCCCAGCTCGCGCACAGCCTTCTGTTGCGCGAGGTAGTCAGCGTTCCGGATGGATTGAGCGCCTGCTGATGCGTAGGGAACTCGATTGTTTTCGTTGAGCAAGGGGTCTTCGTTAACCACCTTCATGTGCATTTCTTCGAAGCGCTGCGCCTTGTCCATGATGATTCGCTTGGCATACAGGTGCGCTGAAATATTTTCTTCTGATGGGTTATCGATGGCTCGCTTTTCCAACATCGGGTAGTTTTTGATCAACCATTCGACATCAACTTTTTGCTCTCCTTTTGGCTCTTGCTTGCCCTCTTGGGTGAGTGCGGGTGGTGTGACTTGTTTTGGCTTTGGTTGGGCCTTTTTCTGAGGGGCTATGTAAGGGGTGTAGTTAGTAAATGCATCACCATACGCATCGTCTATGCGGACAGTCTTGTCACTTTGCGCGTATGAACCCGCAGCAAAGGACAGCGAAACGAGGAGAGTGATTGCATTCTTCATGGTTGCCTTAGAAAATCTTGTAGCCTTTGCCGACCACTGAGCCGACATCCAAGTAGCCCCAATATCTGGAATCGTTGGACAAGGGGTGGGTTCCTGTCATAAAAAATTTGCCTGCAGGAATCACTTCATCGCGTTCGAATGCCTTCGTAGAAACTTTGGTGACGTCTACCAGTGGCAGGCCCATTGCTACCACCTCACCATTGACGAGAACTTCTTCGTCAGTTACTTGCAAACGGTCGCCTGGCACCCCACTAACCCTCTTTAAGACATAAGCTTGTTTGATGTAGGCCAGCGCTCCTGAGGGCTCCCAGAAAAGCAAATCACCCCGCTCGACATTGGTGGGGTGTTGTTTAACCAGGAGCGAGAGGTGCATGTCTGGTAGACACTTCTCGTCATTGGGATCGAAGCCAATCGTGATGGGTGATTTAAACCAGTAATAGTTCACCGCAAGAAGCGCAACCAAAAGAGCGCCCCAGACGACCCTCCTTTGTTTTTTTTCGTCGACCGCACTCATTTCGGGCTCGCTGGAGGCGCGATCGCCTCGGGAATGGCTGCTGGTTTTGTGGTTGGTTGGGGCTTTTTAATAGCTTCGCGAAGTTCGGCTGTAATGTCTTTGGTTTCCGCTGGCAGCGCTGCAACCATGTAATGCCCCGCTTCGTCCTTGCTTGAGTCAATCACGACGTAGCCAAGGTCCGCGTATTTCTTGAGGACAGCAATGACTGGTTGAGAGATTTCCTTCTCCATGATTTCAGGCGCGGCATCATGGCGATCCAAAACGGCTTCGAGAATCACGGCACCACGCTCAGCAATCACGACTCTTGGTGCATCGCCCTTGTACTCGATGCCAGCATAAAAACCTGCCGCCATGAATACAAGCGCTGCGACATACGGCAAATCACCAGACAAGATGAGGTCTTTTAATGATTTCATTGGGTTACCTCATTTACGCAGTTGAGCAACTCAGCCTTGGTCAGCTGAGAGTCTTCAAAGAACAGTTGGTCAATCGCGGTTTTCAAAAACTGCAAACGTGAACGCTTCTTATCGCCCATCACTTGGTAGACCGCATCGACCGCGCTAATACCCTGCTGCATCAGCTCAAACACAGCATCGCGAGCATCACCTTCGGAGCTGAACAACGTCGAGGTGAATCTGTCGACATAAAGTCGGGCAGCTTCGTAATAGCGATCACCAACAAACAGAATTTCCGAAAAAACACCTTTGCGGGTTTCGATGCTTTCGACCATGCGCCGAAAGAACGGATCGTGAGCAAATCCAGTCAGGATGTTGTGCTCGAAAAGTTTTTTCACCTCTTCTGACTTCTGAGCCAAGATCAGCTTCCACGCAGACTGGTTGAGAATGATTCGACCTGTTGAGGTCTCGGACAGTTTGAGCAGGGATTGCACAATAGTCCAAACACCAACACCATCTTTTCGTCCCTTGAGGTAGATGCCTTCCATTGCAAGTGCTGCAGCTTCGTCGTTCAGGAGGTCGAGGCCTTCGTCCACCATCACCAACTTGCGGCCCTTCACAGTCTTGATACGCGACATGAGCATGTTCAGTACAAAGAACATGACACATTTACGAAGGTGGCCATCACCAGACAACCCGCCCAACTCAAACACAGTGAATTGTTTGGTTGGGTTGATCGTGCCTTTGCCACGGAAGAATTGGCCACGGGTTGGGCTTTCCAGAAATGCTTTGAGACGAGGCCCCAAGTTCCCTGCTGCTCGCTCAACTTCGTTCAAGTCGACTTTGTCGCCTGCTGAGGCGCGAATGATTTCCAAACTGTCAACAACCGTGCTGATTTCCGCATCGCCTTGTTTTTTTCCGTAGGCGGCGCGAACGGCCTCAGTCATTGCAATACGCGCACCAGAATGTGGAACCTCGCCTTCAAAGGCCATCAGTAGCAGCAAGGATGTAATGACTTCTTGTTGTTCATCAAATTCCTGATCATTCAGGCCCGTGAACGGATTCAGGGAAGGCATGTCCGTAGTGCTAAGGGAGAATTCGTTGAACTCACCCCCAACAGACGCGCATAGTTTTTTCGCGCTGCGACCGTTGTCGAATAAAAAGATGTTCGCACCTTCGGCGAGGTTGTTCTTGATCAGGTATTGCAAAACAAACGATTTACCCGAGCCAGGGGCGGCAGCAATAACGCCGTTGAAGTTGCTATCCGAAACAAAGGGATCAAAGTAATGCGCTGCGCCTCGGCGAGTGATGAACATTGAGCCTGTGTTGTTTGTGTGGACACGTGCGTTACCAGCGTGATCGCCATAAACGGGCAGCAAGCAGCCTGCGGCAGACGAAGGCATGATGCATTCGCTTTTCAATTTTTCAGCGATGCTTGGGGCGAAATTCAAAGGCAGCGCCTGAGCCCAGCGAACGATTCCATCGTTTCTCACCAAGCGGCCATCAAACCCCAACTTGTCGAATGTGCCCTTGAGGGTCGTGGCAACGTCAATTGTTTGTTCGCGAGTTTTTCCAAATACAAAAGCGGTTGTTGACACATAGACGAACTTATCTCCGTCCGTGCTGCACATATTCTTCATGTAGTCCAGGTCGACCATTGCCTGCGCTGGGGCTTCATTGCCCAGCTTGAATGGGAGAGTCTGTGTGTTTTGACGCGACTTAATGGCGTTCTCAACGCGATCCATCTCTTTGCGTTGATTCGCCACACGAACGGTTGTCGTGAAGATGAAAGGCGTAAGAATTCGCTGTCCACCACCATCCCTTGAGGAGCCGCTGTTGAATGGGGCGCCAGATAGCAAGCTCGTGAGGCCGTGATAGCCTTCTTCTGGGTACTTCTTGGCGGTCACTTCGGCGCAGTATGTCTGCCCGTCGAATATCCCGACCTTGCTGTCGCGAAAATCGATGCTTTGGTCTGGGCCAAAGACTTGGTGGCGCAACTCAAGCAGCTCGTCTAACTCGACGTTGCTCTGAGGCGTATAAATCGAGGCAAATTTTCTGTAGTAACCCAACAGCTCGCCAGCTTTAAGAATTTCTGCGTCTGCGAAACCGCAACCACGCATGTTATTCAGAAAGTCTGCTTGCAATGAGGCTGACTCTGAGAGAGTTTCGGCGTTCAAGTTCTTAACTGGCACAGCAAGAGACACGATCAAAGATCTCTTGTTCAACAGAGGAACGTCCGCTTGCCAGGCCACTTTAGTGGCGAACTCAAATACACTTTTTTGCTTGTTCACAAGCTCTGAAACCATTTCACCGCCGTGCGTCTTGCCTTTGGCGTAAAGGCGAGCAGCTTCGTAATCTGGTTCAGATATCAGGCTCACTTGAATCAATGAGTCGTCTGGGCACGATTTGAAAATGTTCTGAACAACCGTGCCGAACTCACCGCCCCCGCCTACCAGTGGACTCATCAAATAGGCGCGACCAACATAGGTCTTGTCTTGTTTTGCCTTAGAGACAATCAGATGATCATTCGCCGTGTACGTGTCCAGGTGGATCAAGTCTGAGGCGAATTGAGTCTTGAAATTTGGGGTTCGGAGAGTCACGGTTATTCCCTTTTGTTTGATGAGGGACTCAGATCGACTGAGCGTCCCCATTGCTCAACATTACTTCTGGTATTCGATTTGGGTAGGAGCAACGGTGATGGATGCTGGTTCGCCAGTGGCCGTTGCCATTGCGCGCACAACACCTGGGCCGATCAAAGCGAAACCGAGAATTGCCAAGATCAAACCAGCCGATCGGTAGCCTGCGCCATGCATCAATTGCCATACGCAAACGAGCAATGAGGCAAATGCCAAAACGAGCACCCAAGTGCTGCTGAGCATGCCTTGCAAATACGTGACCATAGAGTCCCATGAGCTTGCTGTCAGGGCGGTTCCACCGTTCAGGGCGGCGAGCGTGCCAAGAACGGCCAGAACTGAGAGGACCAATGTCGCGCTCATTTGCAAAGTACCAACGTCTTGCGACGAGAGTGGGGAGGTGTTTTTCATGAGGTTTCCTTTTACTTAGGCATGGTTTGCGATCCACTCACAGCGGGATCAAATGCTGATTCGGACTGCTCGGAATTGCTTCCTGGCTGATTGAATTCGTTTGAGGGTGCGCCCTGTGGTCGTTGAGCGTCACCGGGGGTTGTATTGGCCGCTGGAGTGGACTGCGGCTCCAAAGGGCGATGTGGATAGACGCGTTGGTCACCAATGACTGAGCTACCTTGCCCATCAAAACCAGCCCAACGATTGCCACGGATTTCCTTGTAGACAACAGTGTTTTCAGTCAAGACATCGTTGCCATCCACGAAGCGTTTGACCCATACGCGTTGCACCACTGGCCCTTCGCGAACTGGTGCGCCAAGCAATGGAGGCTCTTGACGCACTTGGTGTGGCAGAACCACGGGACGGGCTTGCTTGGGTTTGCTATTCGCATTCGATTCGCCCTTTGCTTCTTCATCGGGTGAGATGCCAATCAAACGATCAAGCTCTTCCATCTGAAAATCTTTGTCGAAGCGGCTTTGCGGGATCTCGCCTGAAGTCGAAGCGTCAACCGAGCGAAATGAGCGGCAATAGGGGCTCTTGGCGTCTTGACGACGATTGCAGTCAAACTTCACCTCGCCCACGGGATTCATTTGAGAGGCGCAACCCTGCAAAACAAGCAAGGCACAAACGCTGGCCAAGATAGAAAACTTGGTTGATTTCATTTTTGGATTCCTTTTTTCGTGCGTTTGAATTCGACGGACTCTTTCAAGATCCAAGTGATGCGCGTACCTGCCAACACTTCAATCACAGGAAAAGTCTCACGAGCGAACTCAAGGTAGAAGCGAGAGAGCTGCGAAGCGGCGTTAGACACCCCTGTACCAACTGCTGTGCGAGCAACCATTGATGGGTCTGGCGTTTGGTATGCAGTAGAGCCACCCGATGCGGTGTTGTTGAAGCCGGGTACTGCAGTCGGCGCGAGTGCGGTGCCAAGGCCTGAAGCGATGCCAGTGATGAAGGCTTGCGCCAAAATCGCGCCCTGCTTGCTCACAACCTTCCCCGCCAAACCTTGAATGCCGTCTGCGTCGACGCCATAGGCCTTGATAGGAGCCTCAAATACGTCTCCGTTGGGGGCTACGCATGAAATGGTGTCGCTGATCGCGTAAGCGCGCTCTGCGCTCAAAACCGCAATGCCTGAGCCGCCCATCAGGCAGTCACCAAGGTCGCTGAGCTTCCAGCCGTTAGGCAGTGTTGCATCGCCCTTGATCTTCGTAACGAAAGGTGCGCCCACATTAATTGCCGATGTAGACGAACCAACTGTGCCTGATGTAGCACCACCTGGACGAGCGTTAATGCCCGTGAGCATGACGCCCTCAAGCGCCGAGTTGATCGGGATCACAATCTTTGGCTCTGGTGTTTTTTCCTTCTCTGTGATTTTTTCGGCTGGCCATGTCTTGAGTTGTGGCGCTGCGGGCAGAGGCTTTGGCTCATCCAGCGTGGCAACTGCCGCTCCGCGAGGTGCCTTTTTCGGGTCCAGTTGCGCCAAATCTAAAGCTGCGTCAACGTTCGGGTTTTGTACACCACCAGGCAAGGGTCGTGATAAATCCACAGCAGGCGGGGTTGCTGCGGTTACGCCTGCTGAGGGAAACTGTTGTGAGTTCTTTGCGGCCTGAATTTCTTGCTTAAGTTGCTGAATTTCCGCAGTCAGGTCTTCTAAGCCTTGATTTCGATTCGTAGATGGCAGCGCTGTAAAGCTATACGACTCGCCGGGCTTCTTTTTCAATTCGTCAGCTGCGGCCTTTTCGATACGCTTTTGTTCTGCGGCGTTTTCTGCTGCTTTGTTCTTCTGTGATTGAACGAAGATGAACACGGAACCCAAAACGAGGATGGCAACAAATATGCCCTTCATCTTTGGGTCAAGTTCCTTCCACTTTTCGACTTGTTCTTCAAACATCATTGCCCCTTTGTTTTTTGCTCTTTACGAGCGAGAACGATGACTCTTGTCGACTCGCCCGCCTTGAGATTTGGTTTGGGGTGAACTGAAATCGCCTGAACTAAATCGCCATCAAATTCGCTTTCACGAATACTTGTTGCCGCTGGTCCTGGGTTCAGAACTCGGTAGACAAAGATGTCTGCTTCCCTGTTGCTCAGCTTCTTCTCAACCTCGACCAACAAACCATTCATGGCAATTGGTGGAACCTTGATTTCGACAATTGAGTAGCCATTGGGCGTTGCGTTCAACGCAACCGTTTCCATCAGGCTTTGAGTGGAAGCAACGTACTCGCTGCCCTTGTTTCCTTTTGCCGAGTCAGATGCGGCGCGAGGTGCAACGTCTTCAACAATGATTGTTTGGCTGGCAATGCCTTTGGGGATTAATTGCAGACCAAGAACTGGCCCGCTGCCATCGTCTGTTTCGATGAAGATCGGGACGGCTTTGGTTACGCCTTGTTTGAAAGCAACATAAATGTTGTTGCTCTTGGCTCGTTTGTCGATCATTACATCGGTGGTGCCGATGACATGCGGATTAACAAATGGGAGCTGGATGCGGTTTGGTTCAGTAGAAGACAAGTAGACGGACACGCTGCCGCCGTTGTTCATCTGAATGGTTCTTGCTCGGGTGAAATCAAGTGCGCTTGTAGACGCCCCCTCGATCTTCATGACGCCTGGGAGATTGATCTCTTTGGTTGGGATATTTTTTACCGCTATTGCCGAGTTGACTTCGGTCGAATTCCACTCTTTCTTGGGCGCGACTTTTTTGACGATCTCGACATGCTGCTTGTCGGATGCTGGCGTGCTTTCTGGGGCTGGTGCATCAGCCCATACAAGGCTTGCCAGCAGCAAACTGGCCAGCGCAACTAAAGTACGTGGGTATTTGTGCAGTTTCATTTTGAATTCGCCTTAATCCATTCGGAGTTGTGAATCTTTTCGCCGGGGTACACCTTGATGTCGTCAACCCACAGTCGATAGTTTTCGATGTGGATGGCGTACTCATAGACATAGGGCTCTGCAGAGTCCTTTGCGGCATTCACCGTGTGTTGCTCGCCCACGATGAAGTGCTTGTTAATTTGCTCGTCATAGACGTAGCGCTTAAAAACGAAATACGAGCTACCCAACTCGCGCTCGGCTTTTGCCTTCTCAACCCTCAAGTCGATTTCGTGGCTCAGGCGCGTATAGGCCTCAGGCGAAAAATACAACTCAAGGAATTTCTTCTGGTATTCCGCGTTCGCGGGATTGAGGTTTCCCAAGTTATTGGTGATTGCATTCAAGGTCGCCAGTTGTGCGTTCTTGTCGAAGGAAGTTCTTTCGATGATTGAATTCGCAGGCATTCCTGGCGTCTGCACCATGATGATTTCGCTCTGGCTCACCAGCTTGAAGGTCACGCCAACGCAAACAAGAGCGGAAGCCAAGACCGCGTAAGTTAGGTGCTTGTTTCTCGTGCGAAGCTCTGACACCGCCTCGTTACGCTGATTCATTTCCATTTGCAGGGCTCCTTGTTGCTTTCTTCGTGAACTCGTCAACGACTTGACTTGCTGCGGGGTTGATGATTTGGTTGTCGCCAATGAATACCGTTTTTTGGCTTTTCAAAGCATCCGAATATCCAGACAGGCCAACACTGAACAGAAAATTTCTGAAGGCTCCTGGAAGGGTTCTTGATTGCCAGTCGATATAGACGCGGTTAACTGCGTAACCCGCAATCGGGATGCCGAGAAAGCCAACGTTCCCCATATCCAAAGCTGAGCCGCAGAAAAGACCAACAAAGACACTGCCAATCACGATGACTGCGTCCTGTAGTTCGACACCAAGGAAGGCCACCCCCGCATCGCCACGCTTGGGAATCCGGAATGACTGATTAATCATGGAGAGGGACCTCCGTGCAGGTCAGGTGTTCGCGCCAGTCATCTGCATTTGCACTCTCCAAAACAGGAACGCATACCTGTGAATCGCGCACAACCACCTTGGGCCAGTTCATCTTTTGTGCGGCAAGGCTTGGGTTCGCCTTACGCTTTGGCTTTGGTTGCATGGCGGCGATTTGGTCTTGCATCACCAGCCAAAGGGCCTCTTCTTCTTGGTAGCTAAAAAACTCGTAGTCTTTTCGCTCAAGACCACCTATCGCGAATGCCTTGTTGGACGCGCCACCGATCACTCGGTTGGCAACTGGTTCGCCGTAAAGAAACTGCCCCTCTGGAGTGGCGAAGTTCACCCATCCGGCACCTCTCTCACCTGATATTTCAAAGCGCGCAGGAGCTGCAAATTCGGCGGCAGAGGCTGTCGCCGAGACTGCCGAAATCGCTACATAAATGGTTAGAAAAATTCGTTTCATGCAATCATTAGTATTAGTTGTATGGCCGAGATTCTACCTGACAAGTAAACAGAAACATATACTTTTCAGTTCGAAGAGAAAGATTTTGTATAAATTTCTGAAGCCTTTGTTTTGACCTCAGAATTTGTGGACCGCTGCGCAAAAAACTTGAGCGCGTTGGGCAATCCGATGTCGCCGCTTACGAGGGCGAAGTCGTTTGATGAAGGATTTATTTCCTTAGCCAAAACAAAGGCCGGGGTGAATTTGATCCCGAATGTTTCATAGAGTTTTGGGTGGATCGTCCACGATGGTGGGCTCTTCCCGCAGCAGTTCGCATTGATGTCTGCAACGTATGCTTTAGCCCCATCGAGGGTGCCTGTCTTCTCCTCAAACCCACGCAAAACAAGCGTTGACTTTGTGAGCGATGCTTCTTTTGCGAGCTGCAAAACTGCCGCCCGAGGCATAGCAGAAGAGACGAAAACATAGGACGCCCACATCGGTGGCTTAAATGAATCAGCAAGGGATTGGGCACCTGCCGCGAAGGTCGCGAGGGCGAAACAAAATGCGAGTGCGATCTTTGTCTTCATGATTTCAGTTCACCGGAAAAGGTTGGCAACAATCTTTGCGCTGGAAAACAAAATACCCGTAGTCCTTATCGTTGGGCCTAGCCGCGCCTACTTCTTGCAGAGCAAGTGGTCGACCGATTGGGGTACACATGTTGTCTGGGAATGGAAACACGCGGTTCGTTTTGTATTGCCGCTTGTCCATGATGATTTGAGGCAATCCCATCGCGCCGCAGGACTGCAGGGCCTCTTGCCCGGCTGGGCTTTGTTGCGCTCCTGCTGCGTGGAGCTTTGCGAACAGACGTGCGAGAACTAAGTGCGAAACTTGTTCTGGTGTGTTTGCAATTCCCACGTTTCCCGTTAGTGGGTACATAGGGCCCCATGCGCCTGCGGTCCAGAAGAGCGAGGCAATTGGAAAAGACGCTGTCGCAGCAATAGCATCCGGCATCTCGGCTGCAATGCTCGCAATACCAGCAAATGGATATGCGTAGGGCGTCAACATCAACGAAAGGCTGTCGTCATTCCAAGTTGGGTCCGCCCAACTAATGAATGGAACATCAAAGGACCGCGAATCAAAGCACGGCGAATTTGCAATGACGCCCAGGGCTGTCATGACGGGGTTGATGTATTCATTAACGTGCATAAAGGCCGACTTAGCTCTGCCGCCAATTTGCTTATTTATGGACTTCTCTCCGCCATATTCACTTGCGTTGTAGGGGGGGCTAATGTCAATGCCACCCAGAAGGGGCATGCAGCCAGGTTTGTTGGTTGTATCAACCATGTATCGCGGCTCCCAAAATGACATGGGGGTACCTGCTGACAAACTACTCGCGCAAATACACACGGGAAAGTGGCTCGCTCCGGTTTCGTAGTCATCTGCGCTCACGCCCAGATTCAACAAACCACCAGCCAAACCAATGGGAAACATGCAGTCGTAACAGATGTCTGTGATGAGGTTTGGGAACTTGCCATTGCATGCCGACTGTGGAAGCGCCGACCATGAGGCGAAAGATAATGCAAGGCCCACCAAAGCTTGAATAAATTTCATTGAATGACTCCGTATTCAACAGCAAGTCGATCTCCACGCTGCGTCAAGGCAACAGGGACGGAATTCAAATCAATGCCATACAACCTTTGCAAGCTAGAGATGATCATTTTTTTCTGATCGAAGTAGAAGGGAATGGTCTTGCCGCCCCACCAGTTCGCATCTTTGTAACGAACCCTTAGGTCATAGTGTGAGCCTGCTGTGAGAACGATCTTCAATGGCTCCTTGCGACCGCGCATGATTGCGTAGTCAATTTGGCGCTGGTCTCGGCCATCAATAAAAATCAAGCCAGAGGTCAATGGTTGGATTTTTAGAGGCTCAACAACCGTGCCTTTTCTCACGACCACTTGTCCACTCTCGTTCTTGTAGTCCTGGGGGATGGTGAAGCGCAATTCGCGCATTTCGAGTCGCGGGGCATAACTGCTCTTAATGCCAAGCGGCGCAGGATTTTTAATAGCGTCGATTGTTTTTGCTTGATAGTCGCGCCAATATTTATCAACCTCGCCAGAGTTTTGTTTTTTGCGAACGATGTCTTTCATTTGTTCGCGTCCGTCTTTGTCGGGTGTGTATACGGGGCCTTTGGCTCCAAGGTCTTCTGCAAGTGCTGATGCAGCCAGAAGAGCAAGCAATGTGGCTAGTAGTCTTTTCATTCGATCACCTGCATTGAATAAACAGTTTTGGGTTCGGCTGCGAGGCTTAGCGGCTTCTTCGTCAGGCGCTCAAGGTGTTTGAAAACTTTGGCGGCGTAATTGATCCTGTCCGCTTCCCGCTCTGGCTTGCCGCCAGCGTTGTAGGCGCCGACAGCGCGCCAAGTCGGCCCGTGCTCTTTGATGGCCATCGAAAGAATCCAGGCCCCTACATGCACGTTCACGCAAGGGTCAAGTATTGACTGCTCCGTGATATTGAATCGACGAAGCGTCTTGAAGTGCTGTGAGTTGATTTGCATCAGCCCAACATCGACACTGCCGTTATCATTAGTGTGTGTCGCGTGTGGTTTGAAATCGCTCTCTTGTTTTGCGATGGCCATAAGCAACCGCTCGTCGACGCCGTAGCGTTTTGCGGCCTCTGCAAAACAGAAGGCATTGGCCCATGTTGTTGCAAAAGCCAAAATGAAACCGAGCGATCGTTTGGCTCTCATATCACTCAGCTTCCTTGTTTTCCTTTGGTGCGGCATAACGTCGTGACAAGAGCTTCACAACAAAAAGCAAACCGTGTAATGCCTCGCAGATCAAGGCGAAGAACACAACAGAAATACCCAAGGAGATGATCACTGGTCCAGCAGAGCCTAGGTCTTCGGCTGAGAAAGCCATGAACAAACCAGTTAATGCCAAGGCCAGCATGACCGTGTGAAACATCACTTTGTTGTTTGACTCGCCACAAGGTTTGGTTTGACAAGCATTGCCACTCATTGCTTTGCTCCTTTTGCGGCGGCGATTTGAGCTTCGATACGTGCCAGTGGAATTGCACCTGGAATCACTGTGCCGTCTTCAAAGATCAGCGCAGGCGTGCCTTGAATTTGATGTTCTTCACCAATAGCCAGATTGCGACTGATCGGGTTGTCGCATGTAGCGAATTTGGGCCTCTTACCTTCTAACAAATAGTCTTTCCATGCTGCTTGTTTATTTGGAGAGCACCAAATGCTCTCGGCAATCACTCGGGCATTGGGGTGAATGGTCGTCAGCGGGTAAGGAAACACGAACACTTGAGTGTCTTGCAGGCGGCTCAAATCGTTTTCCAATTGCTTGCAGTATGGGCAATCTGGGTCGCTGAACACATACAGCTTGTTCTTGCCTGAGCCGAATTTGATCGCGTCTTTGGTGTTGAGCTTGGAGGCGTTGAGTTTGGGCTTGTGGGCTTCACTAATTTGAGCCGTGAGTGATTTGTTTTCTTTTAGGTCGACTACGTCACCGTTAATCAAGATGGACAGGTCATCACGTACAAAAATCACTTCGCCACCTTTGACGACTGAATAAAAACCTGGAAAGGCTTTTTCTACTTTTGCGCCTTGAGCGATTGGGAATCGCTTCACCAAGTCTTCCATGAAGTCAGCACGAGCCGTAGCGCATGCAACAAGCGAACAGAGTGCGACCACGGTTTTAAGTTTCAGATTCATGATCAATGGCTTTCTTTGGGGTTGGGTTTGTTGAGGCGAACCATGAATTCCACGATCGGGGATTCATGGCGATGAAGAAACATGAGAAGAGAGTTGAGGCTTGCCCAGTTGCGGATCAAGTTGTTGGGCGTGCTGAGTACATAAAGCTTCTTGCTGGATTTGCGCTCGGCAAATAAAGCAAAGCCGCTTGCGTATTCCTGGACAAAGATTCGTTGAAGGTCACAGGACTTCGCAGATTCGCTGAATTCACTCGTGCTAATCAATTGGGCGCGCTCACCATCGAGTTCTGGCATTCCTGACAGGAGTGAGCCAACGGCTCTTCGTATGGGGCGAATGGGCTGTGCGGAGCTTTCCATACTCAACCCACGTAGTTGTTAATGACGGTGCCCGCGTATGCCAAGCACATAACCACAAGCGCAACGGCAACTGGCGCATCCATGCCGCGAGAGCGGCTCCAGACGCGAATTAGCAAAGCGATGCTGAGCGTGGCCAAAAACTTCACGACAACAACAGCCAGCGGAAGACCGATGAAAGCTGCAATTTCAAGAATCAATTTATTGGTCTCGATCCGCTCGTTGAGAGCAATCAACGTGCTGTGCAAGTCCAGCGCCTGCAAAAGAAGAATGGCTCCGAATAGCAGCTTGACGAACGACCTGCCCGCAGTGCCTTGGGTTAGTTCAAATGTTTTCATGGCTTCCCATTTAGTAAACGATTTCGTTAACTAAGTATGCCACAATTACGGCAAATAGGATTACATTAATCCATGAATCTCGAATTTTTTAGACACCAATGGTTTAACAATGAAAAGGGCCAGCAAGTGAGCATGTCAATCCATAAATTTTTGGTGGTTCTGATGCTTTTCTGCGGATTTGTATCTTTGCCAACGACTGGAACAGCAGGTCAGGCAGTCAGGGCGGCGGGCTCACTTGAGGTGGCCTTTTCACCCGCAGGGGGCGGTGAGGAGCTTGTGATCAAGGTGATTGATTCGGCTCGATCAGAAATCAAGGTGTTGGCCTACAGCTTCACGAGTGCGCCCATTGTTCGCGCACTACTCGCGGCACATAAACGCGGTGTTGCTGTGTCCATCGTTGCAGACGAGAAGTCGAACTTGTCTGAGGGTGGAGGAAATCAAAAGGCACTAGCTGCACTGTCTGCACTAGCAAATGCAGGTGTTGACGTAAGAACCAGTAATGCCTACGCGGCCAGCCACGACAAGGTCTTATGTGTCGACAGAGTGCATGTTGAAACTGGCAGCTTTAATTTTTCAGCGAGTGCAGAAACGAGAAACAGCGAGAACGTGCTCGTGAACTGGAACAACCCGGACCTCGCCGCCGTGTATCTGAAGCACTTCGAGCGGAACTACAAGCAGTCACGTTCATTCACACCACGCTAAGGAGATGCTATGGATGCCTCCCTGCCCACGGGCAAGGAACACAGACTGTTGAACGCGATGAGTTTGAACAGCCGTTTATCAGGAAGTGAAGGCCCGAGCAATCGGGGTGGATCCTCTGATGGATACGGCATCAAAGTGCCCATGGCGTGATAAACAACAGTTTTCACTAACACCATAGAGGATCCACCATGAATCGTAATACAGGAATGAACGCAGGACAAATCATCGGCACCATGAACGGCCAGCAAGTGGTTGGGTTGGACATTGCCAAATTGGTATTTCAGTTGCACACGGTGGACATGGGGACAGGCGAGATCAACAATGTGCAGATCAAACGCGCTAAAGTGCTTGAGTATTTCGTCAATAAGCCCAAATGTCTGATCGCCATGGAGGCTTGTGGCGGGGCGCATTACTGGGCGCGTGAGCTGCTTGCACTCGGGCACAGTGTTCGAGTGTTGCACGCCAAGATTGTTCGTCCATTTGTCAGTGGTAACAAGACTGATGTCACAGATGCCAGGGGTATCTGGTTGGCGATACAGCAACCGGGGGTGAAGTTTGTGGGGATCAAGTCAGTCACGCAGCAAGCCACACTTACCTTGCACCGTCAACGCGAGTTGCTCATAAAGATGCGCAACATGCAGACCAACGCACTGCGAGGGTTGCTTTACGAGTTTGGAGCAATCTTTGCAAAGGGTAAGAAGGCCCTGTTCAGTGAGATTGAGTCGAGACTTGAAGGGCTGGCAGAAACATTGCCACAAATGGTGGCCGATAGTTTGCGTGAACAAGTGGTGCGCATCAAGGCAATCATGGCAGATATGCAGGCGATTGAGCGGCGCTTGGCACAGCAACTGCGTACAGATGAGCAGATGAAGCGCATTGCTCAAATCCCTGGCGTTGGGGTGTTGACGGCGACGGCAGCGATTGCCACGATGGGGCAAGCAGCGCATTCAAGTCTGGGCGGGAGTTTTGTGCGTGGCTTGGACTGGTGCCCAAACAAACAGGAACGGGCGGCAAGGTGCGTCTTGGCGGTATTTCCAAGCGAGGAGACAGCTATGTGAGGACATTGCTCATACACGGCGCGCGCAGTGTGCTCAGGCATGCCAAAGAGCCAGGGCCATGGTTAGAGCAACTCAAGGGACGCAGGCCAGCCAATGTGGTGATCGTGGCACAAGCGGCCAAGATGGCGCGAACGATTTGGGCGGTGACGGCCAAAGAGCAGGAATTTCAACGAGGGTTTAAGAGTGTCAGGCCGCATGCGGCGTGAGGCAAGAAAGCCTATTTATTAACACTAACTAAAGAAAGGTATGTGGTACGCCGTTGAAGGCGATGAGGTAGCAAAGAGCGAAGAGATGTGAAACGGGTCAGACCGTGGTGAGCTAAACCTGAATCAATGATCGGACATAAAGAGTCCGTTGTAGGAGATGAGGAGCTTGCCAGCGGATATGCATCGGGGCCAGTGGGCTAAATCTAGGTAACTGGGTGAATCCACGAACAAGGCCGGATATAAGTTTGCAGCCAACTTTTTCACAACAAATCGCAAATTCTGCTTGATCGCCGGGAGGCATCCATATAAGACATTGATGCCCTCGTACTTGATCAACAACACGGCAATCGATGCCGAAGGCCCAGAACTTCAAACTCTGCTGGAACACTGTTATGTGGCGAGGCTTCGCCCTTTGTGCGCCTGCAAGGCTCCAGGCGTGCCCATGTACATCAGCAAAATCGCAGGGGTTTATCACATCAAGCGCATGCCAGATTCGGGCGCAGAGCACCATGTGGCATGTGAGTCTTACGATCCACCGCCAGAACTCAGCGGCTTAGGTGAGGTGATGGGGTCAGCGATCAAAGAAGACGTAGAGTCTGGGTTGACCTCGCTTCGTTTTGATTTTGCATTGACAAAAACATCAGGACGAACAGCGCCCACTCCCTCAGACATTGAGCATGACAGCGTAAAGACCGACAGCACGAAGCTAACCATTCGCGCCCTCCTCCACTACTTGTGGGATCGGTCCAAATTGACTCACTGGCAACCCACATGGCAAGGCAAGCGCAGCTGGGGAACCATCTACAAACAGCTCACCCACTCTGCTCATGGCAACCAAGCCAAAGGCCTTGCATTGGCTGATTTCCTTTATGTGCCACAGCCATTTTTTGTCGACCGCAAAGATGAAATTGCTGGCCAACGCGCAGCGTTTTTGCACTCGCTTACTCAAACCGATGGAAAGGCTCGGCGCTTAGGCATTGTGATTGGCGAAGTTAAGGCCATCGAGAACGCTCGCTACGGCTTCAAGATTGTTTTCAAGCAAGTGCCGGATTACCACTTCATGCTGAGTGAAGATGCTCACAAGCGCATCCACAAGCGTTTTGAAAACGAGTTGGCCTTGTGGGGAGCCTTCGATGGTTCGCATCTTGTGGCCATCGCAACTTTCGGCATTGGCCCAACAGGGCTCGCAAGCATCGAGGAGATTGCACTCATGCTGACGACTGAAAACTGGATTCCATTCACTGACCTGAATGAAAAAAACCTGCTTGACCGATTGACCGAATCCAACCGAAGGTTCATCAAGGGCATGCGCTACAACATGAGCACAAAACGCCCCCTTGCGTCGGTTGAACTTGTCGACACTTCCCCCGCACCCACGGCCATGTTCATCACCCCTGCCGACACGGATGATGCCTACAAGCAGGACTTGGCAGACCTAACTGATAAGAGCAAATTGCTCAAATGGGTTTGGGACATTAGCTCCGCGATGCCTCACATCCCAGAGCGAACCAACAAACCAATGCCCCAATAAATGGAGAGTTGAATGTCTTCTAAAGCGCAATTCAATATTTGGGTCGCTGAAGATCCAACACAGTCAGGTACTGCGTTTGCATTCCATTCTGACCGCGACGACTTCCCTCTTTTTGTTCAAGAGTGGCGCGAAGAAATGCTTTCAAGCTACAACGCCCCTATCCGCCTCATTAAGCGTGAGCTAGGGCGCGAATGCTAGATCGCTGGGATCGATTCAAAAGCTTTTTGTGCCAAGTTGTAGAAACCGCATGTAGTTGTGGCGAAACCATTTACATAGAGCACGGACGGTTTGACTTAAATCGAGCCGATGGCAAGCGCCCGCACTACCGGGAGTCCGCCCCCAACACCTGGGCCCTTCGCTGTCGCAAATGTTCCGGTTGGCTGGGTGAAACGTGCGCTGTTGCATCGTTTGAATCTCACTCTCTATCCAGCAACATTTAACGGAGGTCACCATGTCACTCACCGCTCTAGAGGTTCGCTCACACTTTGCAATGGCTGTAGTTACTCGGTTCATCTATGGTGATGAGGTCGGTGAAGAGAAAGAGGCTGACGTGTACTTCGAGGTCTTCGATTTGGGCCTCCAAAGCTTTGCCCTGGGTGACCCAACCCTTCCCTTCTTGTTTCGCGATGTTGCGTTTCTCGTAAGGGTGTGGAAGGATGGATTTGCTATGGGCTTGAAAACCCTATTCAGCAATCAACACAGACAGTTTCTGAAGAAATGAATGCTGAAACACTTCATTCAATCTTGATGCAGAAGAACGTCTACGGCCTGGATGGGTTCCACCTTTCTGCTGATGAGCATGGCGTATGTGTGACAAATCCTTATGGTGTCGATTGCATGCTCTTACCAATGACGGTTGGGGGGTGCGGACAAGCACTTGCATTGGTGGCCAAAACGAAAGATCGAAAGCGTGATTGGGCCTTTTATAAATCCTGGTTGTGTTGATATCCACTTTGGCGCATGGGCTGTCGCTGCTGCCCTTAAGACTGTCTTAATCTGAGGATTGCAAACTTTCTCCATTCGTTGTTGATGGAGTTGGCATGTCACGTTCTGTTTTAAAACCAAAAGCCCTTGCCTTTTTACTAGTCGCCACCGTTTTTCTAAGCGCATGTGGTGGAGGCGGTGGCGGAGGTGACAGCGATCACAGCGATGCCGACTGGTCCACCAACCCAGCGGGTGCGGCAACATTCAATGGCGCAGCTGCCGCCTATCAGGGCTCCATCAGCGGTTTAGGCTCCATCGTGGTCAATGGCGTTCGCTTTGAAACCACGGACTCTGTGGTGTACGACAGCGATGACTTCAGCACCAACTACGACAGCAACACATCGACCTTCAGTAGCCCACTGTCACTGGGCATGACCGTCGCATTGTTTGGCGATGTCGACGATACGCAAAGCCTAGGACGCGCGGCTCGCATTCGTGTGGTCGGCGGCGTGCGGGGCACGATGAGCGCCATCACCTCTTCCGCCATTACCCTGCCAACGCAAGTCATTCAAATCAACTCTGCCACGACCTACGGCGGCACTTCCGATGGCACCTTGATTGCCGCAGCAGCGGTGACAACTTATGCCGACTTGGCAGCGCTCGTCAACACCCATCCATTGCTGACTGTGTATGGCCTTGCCCAGCCAGACGGCAGCTTTTGGGCTACCCGCGTTGTAGTTACAAATGCGGCAACACATGCGTTAGATGTGGCCGTGCGCGGCACCATCACATCCATCACAGGGAGCACCTACACAGTTCAAACGGGCCCAGCTTCGAGCATCACGGTGGACTGCAGTGCTTGCACGATTCAGCCCATAGGCAATACGCCCGTAGTAGGCGATGCGATTCGTGCATTGGCTCCACTCAGCACAGACTGGGATGGCACGACCCTGACAGCCACACGTTTGCAATTGGTCAACGCCGCTTATCTCACCCGTTTCAATGGCGCCCCCAGTGCCTCGACTTACGTCAAGATCAAAGGTGTTGCTACTCAAACGAACGGCAATTGGTATGTGGGAGGTGTTCAGGTCAGTGGCGCCACATTGACGGCCAACACGCTTTACGAAATCAAAGGCACATGGTCAGGCTCGACATTGGTAGCGTCTCGGGTAGAAATCGAAGGCCAACGTAGCTTTACCAACGGCTACAACCAGGCTGTTACTTATTCCAACGAGTTTTATGGCGCTGTCAGCAACTTGAGTGGCAACACCTTCACTGTTCAAGGGGTGAATGTGAACGCAAGCTCTGCCTACTTTCCCAGTGGCTCCATTGCTAACCTCAGCAATGGCACTTTTGTGGAAGTCAAAGGCGTCTATCAGAGCGGCACCTTGAACGCGACAAAAGTCGAGATCAAATACGCATCCAACAGCAACGCCAGCTCGGGCCGTGTGTTTGAAATGTATGGTCAAGTCGGTGGCTGGTCTGGCATTAACAGCACCTTCAACTTGACGCGTTTGGGTGTGACCTACACCGCACAAACTTCAGCCAACACCCGATTCAAATATGGCACGCCCAGCAACGGCAGCTATGTGGAAGTCAAAGGCTATATGGACGCCAACAATGTCTTCCAAGTCATCAAGCTAGAGCTGAAAAACGGCTATCACGACTACGACGATTGACGCTTTATCCATGTCCATACCTCAAAGGGGGCTCTCAAGGACGTGGAGCCAATAACCTCGCGTGCGTCCGTCATGCGCTGTACGACTGGTGCTGAAA
The DNA here is from genome assembly GCF_003063475.1 of Limnohabitans curvus. Lineage (NCBI taxonomy): Bacteria > Pseudomonadati > Pseudomonadota > Betaproteobacteria > Burkholderiales > Comamonadaceae > Limnohabitans > Limnohabitans curvus. Next base: position 14,872 of record NZ_NESP01000002.1, on the reverse strand, counting down.
GTCATTCAAGTTTGTATATTTTGAACACCCCTAATCGACCTGCAACCCAATGGCCATGCGGGTTTAGTAAGGAAATGTATTGAATTCGACACCTCATCAAGACTGGCGACAGGCACATTTAGGACGTTTGCTTGGTCACGCCATGCGTCGCTTTGACGAGCGCGTGTTGCATCTCATGGCGCACAACGTCGATGTGCCGTTGGCACTATCAAACCTCGCCGCCCGCGCCCAAGTAAGCGCCGCACACATTCACATCACACGCCACTCAGCCTTGAAGGCTCGCGCTTAATCGACCTCGACCAAAGTGCCGGCATGACCAAACAAGCCATGGGCGACTTGGTGACTCAATGTGAAGCATGGGGCTTGGTTCAGCGCGCACCAGACCCAAGTGACGCCCGCGCGCGGCGCATTGTGTTCACCGACACGGGCCTTGCTTGGCTGCGCGCTTTTGAGCAAGCCGTGGCGCAAACCGAGGCGGAGTTTCGTCAAGAAGTGGCAAACGACGTGGCCACGGTGATTTCTTTGGGGTTGGAGGCCTATGCGGGGGCTTACACAGACACAAAATTTGCCCTTACTTCTCGGGCTGCTGCGGAACGTCACTGAACATCCCGCACCAGTTTCCATAATTTGTTGATTTTCATAGGAACTCTAAGACTTGCGTCAAAGTTTTGCCATTCATACGTTATTTGCATCAATAGAGAAGCAAGTTTTCTAGGGCATCAAAATTAGCCCGATTGCTGCAACGACCAGTATGCAGCGATTGCAGTCGGCAGACGCAGCAAGACATGACAACAGTAATGCTACTAAGCGGCTCTTCGTTTTGGTGGCTGGGGCTACATTGAGTGGCGGCTATGCGGGGTACTGCAGTCCTAGGCAGTGAACTACACGACAAACGCGAATTTACCGACCGTACTTCGACTGCCTGTACTGGCGGTTTCAACCCCCCAGCGGACATTAAGCCTCACTAATTCGCTGTCGGCAAGCGGGCTTTCAGCGTTCGAATATAGCGAGAATGGAACAACTCTAGCTATAAATCATTATGGAGGTGCTGATCGTCGAGAACCTCCACGAAGGCAAAGGTAATCGTCGGCTATGGTCGGTTTAGCTATCCGCTGTCTTGTGTTGCGCCGCCAAGTCGGGGGGCGGGTGCAGCCTTCCTCGCGCCTTTGCCTTGGCATAGGCAAGCTTGCCCACTGTCTGCTGCTTTTTGGCATCACCGGCGGAGGTGAAGTCAACCAGTGTATGTGCGGAATTGTCGGAAATTGGGTCGGCGTAGGAGGCAAGACCGAGATTCGCGAATTCTTGTATTGAAACGCCCCACGTTCCACCTCCCTCATTCAGTTGCTTTCGCTGGAGATATCTCTCGTAAGCCTCACGGGGGGACAGAAGGCTCTCTCTGTCTGCAGATAAGTGGCCCGCATCCTTCTCGGTGGGCGTAAATGACCGCGCCGAAGGGCGACCCTCGGTGATTTGGCTCGGATGAACCTGTCTTGTCAGAAGCTCAGCGCTTGCGGGAAGGAGGGATGCGTCGTTAATTGGCATCTGGCATTTCTTCGTCCGACGACATCGCGTTGATGAACGTCATGAACTGAGACATGAGTACAGTGCTCTGCAAGTCGATCACCATGTTGATGTCGTCGGCAGTGTCTGTATTCACAGCATTTAGGGTCACTTGCGAGCCTGTCTCGTTAACTTCGGCACTCGCCTCCCATGCACCAATCGACCACTCGGCTGCAATTCCTCCGCTCGGAAGCGGATAGAGGTGTGGGAGTGGAACGGGCTGCATGGATACATCTACCAAGAGGCACCGCATTGCTTCGATTGCTGCCGTCGATGGGACAGGGTTCTCGTCGTCGTACCAGCCTGCTGGAGTTGCTCGTATATCTTCCAGCCGGGACTCAAACGGCTGTGTCGCGCCACCTTCGCTGTAGATGACGTTCACTGAAAGAAGGCGGCGTAGGCGCTCGTTCTTGTCGTACAGACCTGTGCCGACCAGTCGCACGTTTTCGGAAGCGCGGTTGTAAGCTTTCTTGAACTCGAACTCCGTTGACGGTTGGAAATCGAAACTCCCACCGTTTACGTCGAGCACATGAATTGCGCCTTGCGCAACAACGCCGCCGTTCAGCACGAACAGCGCATCGACCGCGTTCTCATACGTGGTCTCTCTAGAAAGGACAATCTTCTTCCGAATGAAGGTGTCGTAGCGAACAGCCTTGGCACCACCAAATCCCAATTCGATGAACTCATCTTCATGCAGGCTTTGACCGAACGAATTGAAGAGCCCCGCGAGTTCGACCGGAAACTCTTGAGGTACGCTACCAGTCGATCCCACTGAGTCGATTAGATTGTCAATGTAGTCTCGCGCATCATCAAAGTCTGGATAAGGAGACTGATCGAATGATGACTGATTGGCAGCAAACTGCAACGGTTGCTGCGAGGCCACAGGGCGCAAGCGCGGCATGTACGCGACCGCACTGCTGCCACCTTCAATATGTGCCAGCCCGATCTGAAACGAATCTTCAAATCCTTTTGGGACTCGAACGCGCTCGCCCATTCTTCTCCTGAAGAGCATTTTCGCCACTTCCACCACCAGCTTGCGATACGCTGCGAGGTCAGGTAAGACCTCCAGCGGAATCGTATGAGAGTCGAAGCGGCCTCCGGCGAACCGAAAGCGAGCAAACGCATCTTCGGCAGCAGCTTCAGAGTTGATGGGAGTGTTGGGCACGCTGAAATGTACTTTGGGAAAAGGTCTCGGAACTAATCAACATTTAGCATTATTTTACTCCCCAACAGGGAAAACGATACCGGGAATCGAAGCTTCCCTTCGAGGTACCCCGGAGCTACACGTATCGACAACTAACAACTTTGGTTTTGAATTAGGACCTTGGAGACCTTAATGTGGATAGGGCCGGATGGTGCGCTGCGCGGGGCTATGTAGATGGGATTGAAGCACTTGCAGACGGACTCAACGTTTATTGGCGACGTCTCGGTTGACTTTCTACAGAGCCGCCAGACCCGGTTGTTTGGGCATGTGGATAAGTATGGCATATCTCCATTTAAGGTTCAACAACTGCTCCGACGTGGACGACTAGCGGAACCACAGCCCCGCGCAAAGCTGACAGTCTAAAACTTACTGAAACTGGCTGCTTGATATAAATCGAGGATGGAGTGGCAAGTTTTCTCAAATTACGAACTTGAATGACTTTCAGCAGCTGGGTACCAGTCTCGGCGCAGCCTTAACGTACCTTTAATTTGGGGGTTTGAGACGGTCCCCTTTATATGACATCACTAGAAACAGAATTGAATGGACCAAATGCAAGTGTTGTTTTTAGACGAAAAGCAATAGATAGTATACAAATGATGTATCATCCGCATGGCTCTAAGTAGAGCTTAAATACTAACTCTGAAAGAAAGAAAATGAAAACTACCAAAATTGTATTAGGTACGCTCTTCTCACTGTGTGTTACCGGCACAGCGCTCGCTGACTCTTACAAGAATGATTCTGGTTACTATGCCGAGCTCGGTTATACCCCTTTGTCGTTGGGTGACTCCACTGCAACAGTTAAACCAAAACTGGCACGTTTTGGTGTTGGCAAGAATGTTCATGAGAACCTCGCTGTAGAAGCTATGTATGCAACCACTGTGTCCAAGGACACATATCAAGGCGCGGATGTCACATCTAGTGGATATGGCCTCTTTCTTAAGCCCAAAATGGAAATTGCCAAGAACACTGAACTCTTTGGCCGCCTTGGCTGGTTCAAAACAAACCTTAAGGTTAGCGCATCTGGTCTTTCCGCAGCGGATTCAGGATCTGACTTCAGTTACGGTTTAGGTGTTCAAACTAAGTTGACAGATACTTTGTATGGTCAGGTGGACTATATGAATTTCTATCACAAAGATGGCATCACCTCCAAAGCTTTGAGCTTCTCAATCGGTGCGCGTTTCTAAATTCTGAGAACCGATCACGATTACCAGCACATGTAGCCTTGAGGCAATGAGCTGGAAGAAAACTCCTATCGGGAAAACAGCTTGGGATGTCTACCGGCTTTTCTAACGCACCGGTAATGAAAAGCATGAAGTCTCGTGTTCTCGATATTTGCTCCTCTCAAGTCATGGCTTGAGGGGCGCTTCAAAATGTCGAATGGCCCATCACATAGCCATGACGCATTAGGTCACCAAACAAAACTCCTTCGTCCAGGACATGTCGATGGCGGTGGTCGTATGGAAACCTTTTTCCTGCATGCTTGAAATGTGAACCGAGAGGTTTCACACCATGGGCATTGTCGAAACCAATGAGTCGAGTGTTGTCCGACACATGCAGTGCCAGTCTGTACCTGATGCCGTGCAAACGTTCCGCTGTCACACTCACACTCGACACGTCCATCCTGACCCGGTAGCCGGCATCATTCTGGACCTCAATATTTCCATCCTCAATGGACCAGTGTCAACTTAACTATGAACAATTGCCGTAGGCTTGCGATGTATCTTGATATCTTCTATCAAGCTCAAAAGTCTTGCAGGGGTAACTTGCTCGACCACGGCCTCATATATTTCAACAACCGTGAGAATTCCCGCTCTTTGCTCCATCTCTAGATTCACGCATATACCCTCATTCATTAACTGCTCATAAACAGTAAAGAGGTATGCGCGTGCATTCAGACAACATTGATGCAATGTGTCCTCAACTCGGAGGATCTTCAATCCTAAACATGCTGCCGTGTAGAGATTGCCTACATCATCATCTGTATAGGTACCGCTTGCGAGTGCCTCAAACGCAATCCTCAATGGCAAAATAACGTCAACTTTTTCATCTGGCTCAAATCGACGAGAGCTAGATAATGCGGAGTACATAGCCAACGGATTTGCACTACGTCGCTGCCGGCTGGGGACTTTTCTATGCTTCATGTAGTTTCAATGAGAAGTAACAATGCACGCAGATGACCGTTGCGACACCGAGCTCAGCAAACAACCAAAAGTAATCTGCACCGATCAAAAAGCATTTCAACCATCTATATTACGAGTCTTGTTTTGATGGAAAACAGCCATCACTTCTTGCCAAGTGCGCAACGTGACCCTTTGATCCCCTTTTACTGAAACACCTTCAGCCACCAACGCAAGTGTTTGTGCATACTTATTTGCTTCACGTGAGGACTCCTCTGCTTGCAAAAACCCCCGCTCACCGAACGCTTCGAGACGTCGTTCAGATGTTTTGTAAAAAAACGCCCGCGCCGCTCTAGATTTGGCCATCCTCTGAGCAATGGGCAACAGCGAAATAGCCACCGCTTGCATTTCATCGGTAACTACCAATACGTTGACCGTACCTGCACTGGGAAGACGCAATGTTTCAACTTCGTAAATACTGCCATCGTCAGTCGTGACTTGTTTTCTGTCACCATGACTCATCATGGTCTCCATTATGTTCAAGTGAGTGTTCCTTAACAGCATAGATGCCTCACATCTACAAGAGTCAAAACTGTTAAGACCGCGTGTATTCACTCCACACAACGAATACAGCGTCTTAGAGAAAAAGGCTTAGAGATGTGTTCGTACTGACCAAATCTCAGGGAACAGCACAACGTCCAGCATTTTTCTCAAATAACTAATGCCCCCAGTTCCCCCAGTACCACGCTTAAATCCTATAACACGTTCTACCGTGGTCACATGACGGAATCGCCATAAACGGAAAGCATCTTCGACATCCACCAACTTCTCACCTAACTGGTATAGCGCCCAGTATTTCGTTGGGTCTTTATAAACAACAAGCCACGCTTGTTCCACTTCCTCGTTTCGACTGTATGCACCACGCCAATCACGATTCAGATGTGTCTCAGGAATGTGTAATCCTTGCTTAGCCATTAAGCGCAAACTCTCGTCATACAGAGACGGGGCTTCATAAGCTTGAGTCACCCAATCAAGTAGGTTCTCTTTATGAGCATGAGGCTGCAACATGGCTGCATTCTTATTGCCCAAGCTAAACTCAATGCATCGGTATTGCCAACTCTGGAATCCACTCGATTGCATCAAATGTGGGCGAAACGCTGTGTACTCCGAGGGAGTCATCGTACTCAACACGTCCCAAGCGTGAACAAGTTGCTCCATGATTCTAGAAACGCGAGCAAGTTTCTTAAAAGCTGGCGATAAGTTTTCATTCCGTACATCACTTATTGCCTCACGAAGTTCAGCAAGCAGCAATTTCATCCAGAGCTCACTCACTTGATGCATCACGATAAACAGCATCTCATCGTGTTCTTCGGATTGTGGATTCTGCGCGGACAACACTTTGTCCAGCTGAAGATAGTCCCCGTAGCTCATCTTCCCACTGAAATCTAATTGGGCAGCCTCTTCTAAAACGATGCGCTCTCCATTAGAAGTTGCATGCATTGGGCATCCTGTCATGGTTAGTCTCCTTGAATTTAAAGTTAAGTTACTGCGTTCTTATGTGCAAATCGAGGGTCGCGCCACTCTTCGGTTTGCATCACTTTGTGAAGCTGATCTACAGCTTCCCATACGTCTGAGAAACCAAGGTAAAGAGGCGTAAATCCGAATCGCAAAATATCTGGGTACTTCCCACCATCACCAGCTCGGTAATCTCCTAAAACACCTCGAGCAATAAGAGCCTGAACAATTTCGTAGGCCCCTTCTTTGGCAATAAGGCTGACCTGAGACCCCCTCTCATCAGGCTTGCGAGGTGTCACGATCGAAATACCGTATGGTGATAGGCGTTCATCTACCAAACGCATAAACAACTCAGTCAAAGCGAGTGATTTTTTCCGTAGTGCGTACATCCCACCTAGTTCTTGAGCAGCTAAAAAAACATCGACGCCACACTCCAATGCAACCAAACTTAAGATCGGTTGAGTTCCACATTGGAATCGGACAATGCTGGGTGATGGTATGTAGTCAGGAGAGAAATCAAAAGGTCTTTCATGCCCCCACCATCCTGCAAGCGGCTGCCAGAATCTACCCACATGTTTTGGATGTGCCCAAACAAATGCTGGAGCTCCGGGGCCTCCATTGAGATATTTGTAGCCACACCCAACCGCAAAGTCTGCCTTATCTGAATGGAGATCAACTGGAACAGCACCTGCACTATGTGCCAAATCCCAAATTGTCAATATTCCTTGGTCATGGGCTAACGCACTCACCGCTCGCATGTCGTGCATCGCACCCGTTCTGTAGTTGACATGCGTGAGCATCAACACGGCAACATCTTCCAAAAGCACAGAATCAAGCGCTTGCTCTTGCAGATCAAAGAGTACGAGCTCATATCCTCGTTCTTTGCATATTGCTTGCGCGATGTACAAGTCTGTCGGGAAGTTACTTCGTTCGCTGACGATTTTCTTTTTCGTCGGGGAATCCGACGCAGCAATACTCAGAGCAGCCGCCAGCACTTTGAATAAATTAATTGATGTTGTATCGGTTGCAACAACCTCTCCAGGATACGCACCAATCAATTGCGCAATCTTGTCACCGACTTTTCTTGGAAGCTCAAACCAACCCGAAGTATTCCAACTGCGAATGAGCTCATTTCCCCATTCATGCTGAATGGCCTGAGTGACTCTGCTCTGTGCCGTCTTTGGTAATGCGCCCAAAGAATTTCCATCTAAATAAACTAGGCCTTGCGGCAACTGAAACATATCCTTCAACACACACAATGGATCTTGTCGATCCATTGCTTGGCAGTCTTCGTAAATTAGCGGCTTCATAAAACTCCTCTTAAATTCACAGTTCACGCAATACAGCTCTTACAGGACTTGCATCCGCTGTCATCAACTTCAGCGGTAATGCAATCAATTCGTACTCCCCCTCTGGGACCTCATCCAAATACAAGTTCTCTAGCACTCGCATACCTTTCAGACGCAACACTTCATGACTGGGTAGGTCTTTGCTATCGCTTGGATCTACGCTTGCGCTGTCTGTTCCAATCAAACACACGCCCAAACTTGCAAGGGCAATTAGCGTCTGCGGTGCAAACGCCTTACCCTTCGGATCAAACTCATTCAGTGGGAATTTCTCATATCCCCTGACAAGAACACGGGGAGCGAGATTTCCAAATGCATGCTCTAAGTCCGTGGGTTGAATCAAAGCACCTGCATTTCTGGCATCAATCACGCTACATCTGCCTAAAAAAGGCATGAGCGCTAATTCACCTGCCGTTTTCCCATCAACGTCGTAATGCAGTGGCGCATCCGCGTGTGCACCAATGTGCGGTGAAAACGTTAGTCGACAAACATTTACTGGGCAGGAGTTCCCAATTTGAGCAACCCAGCCCTGCTCATACGCTGTGTCTCCAGGGAAAACGGGACTGAACTCGGTCACCGGCGGAGAGATATCCCAAAGTTTCTTCATGGCCATAATGTAACCCCATATAATTCTTTTATAGCCACTATGTTAATACCTTAGTCAAAATAATGTGTTTGATAATCAACACTCAAAGGAGTCCGAAATGCACACCCCCACCTTTCACTGGAACGACCCATTCTTGTTGGATCAACAACTAAGCGAAGATGAACGAATGGTGCGCGATGCCGCTTTTGCTTACTGCCAAGACAAATTAGCGCCTCGTGTCCTCAACTCATTTCGGCACGAACAAACCGATGTAGAAATCTTTCGGGAAATGGGTGAATTGGGCCTGCTTGGACCAACCATCCCCACCGAATATGGCGGTCCTGGTCTGAACTATGTTGCATATGGCCTCATCGCTCGCGAAGTCGAACGGGTAGATAGCGGTTACCGCTCGATGATGAGCGTGCAATCTTCATTGGTTATGGTCCCAATTCATGAATTCGGCACCGAAACCCAACGTCAAAAATACCTACCAAGACTTGCTAAAGGCGAATGGATTGGGTGCTTCGGACTCACAGAGCCGGATCATGGCTCTGATCCCTCGAGCATGGCTAGCCGAGCAAAAAAGGTAGATGGTGGCTACATGCTCAAGGGCAACAAAATGTGGATCACCAATAGTCCAATTGCCGATGTATTTGTTGTTTGGGCTAAAACCGACGACGGTGCTATTCGTGGCTTTATCTTGGAAAAAGGATGGGAAGGTTTAAGTGCGCCCGCCATACATGGCAAAGTTGGCTTACGAACATCAATCACCGGAGAGATCGTGATGAACGATGTATTCGTTCCAGAAGAAAACATGTTTCCGGAGGTGCGCGGCCTTAAAGGCCCCTTTACTTGCTTGAATAGCGCCCGCTATGGCATTGCTTGGGGGGCGTTAGGCGCGGCAGAAGATTGTTTTAATAGATCACGTCAGTACGTCTTAGACCGCAAACAATTTGGTCGCCCATTAGCTGCGAATCAGCTGATACAAAAGAAATTGGCAGATATGCTGACTGAGATCAGTTTAGGAATTCAGGCATGTTTGCGATTAGGCAGAATGAAAGATGATGGTCTAGCTGCCACAGGAATTACTTCCATTCTCAAGCGCAACAGCTGCGGGAAATCCTTGGACATCGCGCGAATGGCCAGGGACATGATGGGAGGTAACGGCATCTCCGACGAGTTTGGCGTTGCACGTCACTTGGTAAATCTAGAAGTGGTCAATACCTATGAAGGTACTCATGACATTCATGCACTCATCCTCGGCAGGGCAATCACGGGGATTGCCTCTTTTGGCAATGAACCGCATCTACCTCAAGGCACACAAGAGTCCTGAATTATGGTACTTATCTCGCCCGTTCAAGGCCAAGTTAAACAAGGCGTCTACGTGATCACGTTAGACAATCCGCCGGTTAATGCAATCTCTATCTCAGTTCGGCGCGGGCTCATTTCCGCAGTTAATGATTTCGAACAATCAAATGCGCAAGTAGCTGTCTTGGTTGGCTCCAATGGCACATTTATCGCAGGAGCAGATATCCATGAGTTCGCAAGGACCTCTGACGGACCTGTTTTATTGGATGTCGTTCGCGTTATAGAGAACTGCAAGAAACCCATTGTTGCCGCCCTCCAAGGTGCCGTTCTAGGGGGAGGTCTAGAAGTGGCATTGGCATGTGACGCTCGAATCGCGCATGTAGATACTGTCATAGGTCTACCAGAGGTATCTCTTGGGATTATTCCCGGTGCGGGTGGTACTCAATTGCTTCCCAGAAGAATCGGCATTTCTCGCGCTATTGACATAATCTGTGGCGCGCAACGACTTTCCGCAGAAGAAGCAAAGCATCTTAGGTTAGTTGATTCGGTGGTTTGTTCAGATATCTTAGTAGCGGCCAACCTGTTCGCGAGAAATATCGAACATAAATCTAGTGTTCGTGATGAGCTGGTCCCAAACGAAGATCCTGCCCTTATAGATCAGGCCATCAATCGATATACAAAACTAGGTAGATGTCGTCCTGCTATTGCAAAGGCGATTGATCTCATTCAAGCAGCTGCAAGACTTCCTATCGAAGAGGGGCTCGTACTCGAAAGCGCAGCTTTTCTTGAGCTAAGAAAATCTCAAGAGGCCCAAGCACTTCGGCATTTGTTCTTTGCAGAGAAAACATGCAGAAAGCCCCCGCAGACAAAAGAAGTTGCCCCCATCCCCATCAATACGGTATGCGTAATTGGCGCTGGGACGATGGGAACGGGAATTGCAATTTGTTTACTAGATGCTGAGTTTTCCGTTATGTTGTTAGAGCAAGACAAGGAAGCTTTAGATAAAGGAGAAGAACGTATCTTCAGTCACTACCAAAAACAAGTCGAGACTGGTAAATTGTCACCTGTTGAGGCAAGCAAATGTCTATCTCATCTGTTGTGCTCATTGAATTGGGAAGAACTTGCTAAAGCAGACCTAGTCATTGAAGCCGTCTATGAAGACATGCTTGTCAAGCAAGACGTTTTCAAAAAGATCGATCAATTCGCAAACCCAAATGCAATTCTGGCCACCAACACCTCCTACCTCAGTGTCGATAAGATTGCATTAGCTACCACTCGTCCAAAGCGGGTCATAGGGCTTCATTTCTTCAGTCCAGCTAACGTGATGAAGTTATTGGAGATCGTGAATGCAAAACAAACTTGTCTAGAAACTCTGCATGCTGTCATAGCCTTTGGAAACCGGCTCAACAAGTACCCAGTGGTCACGAAAGACAGTTTCGGATTCATTGGCAATAGAATTTACAACGCATATCGCACACAATGCGAATTCATGCTGGAAGACGGTGCTTGGCCTGAAGAAGTAGATGCAGCGCTTGTTGACTTTGGTATGGCTATGGGGCCATTCACGGTGGCCGATCTCTCGGGTTTAGATATCGCATGGCGTATGCGAAAAACACAACGCAAAAACCAAGAAACACGCTACGTTGATATCTTAGACACCCTATGCGAACTAGGACGTTTCGGACGTAAAACAAGCGCCGGCTATTACGACTACACCAACGGCAAAAAACAAGCCAACACCAGTGAACTCGTTCGCCAGATTATTGAGAATGCATCTCAACGCCGCAGGATCAAAAGGCGAACGTTGAATTCTAAGCACATCCAGAACCGCGCACTGCTGAGTATGGTCAACGAAGCTGCATTGCTTATGCGTGAGGGAGTTGCACAGCGTGCCTCGGATATTGATGTGGTCTTTGTGCATGGTTACGGATTTCCTCGTTGGCAAGGGGGCCCCGTCTTCTGGGCTCGGCAACAAGATCGCCAACAGCTTCAAAGCGACATCGCGGGGCTTGCAGAGCACGGTGGCAACAGTTTCGTACTCGCGGATATATCCATTCTCTTTGAGAGTTCACCATGAATCCTGAAGCCTTTGTCTGCGACGCTATTCGCACCCCTATTGGGCGTTATGGGGGCGCCTTAGCCAAAGTGAGAACCGATGATCTTGCCGCAATACCTATCCGCACACTGATGCAAAGAAACCCCAACATCGATTGGGAACAGATGTCTGATGTAATTCTTGGCTGTGCTAATCAAGCAGGTGAGGATAACCGCAACGTAGCACGTATGGCCAGTCTTCTTGCTGGCATGCCATCTAGCGTTGCTGGCGTAACAATCAATCGTTTATGTGGCTCAGGACTTGATGCAATAGGCACAGCTGCACGCGCTATTAAATCTGGGGAAGCGCAACTAATCATTGCAGGCGGCGTAGAGAGCATGACACGGGCCCCGTATGTGATGCTTAAATCTGAGACCCCATTTGCACGTAGCAATTCTTTTTTCGATTCGACAATCGGTTGGCGATTTGTTAATAACGACATGAAGGACAAATACGGCATTGACTCCATGCCAGAGACTGCCGAGAACCTCGCTGTTCAATTCAAAATTCCTCGAGAAGAACAAGATCGTTGGGCTTTGCGCAGCCAACTGTGTGCGCTTGCAGCTCAAGCCGATGGCCATCATGCTCGAGAAATCACACCTGTACTAATTCCACAAAAAGGAGCGAATCCAATTTCTGTGGACGCGGATGAGCATCCAAGGCACACAAGTTTAGAAATCTTGTCGTCTCTTGGCCCCATTACACATAGCCAAGGAACGATAACTGCAGGAAACGCCAGCGGAATCAACGATGGTGCTTGTGCCCTACTCGTAACGAATGAGAAGAGTGCCATCAACAATGGACTAACCCCAAGAGCTCGTATTGTTGCCATGGCCGTTGCAGGCGTGGAGCCGCGTTTCATGGGCATTGGTCCCGTTCCTGCAAGCGAGAAGGTTTTTGCACTCACTGGTTTGAAAATGTCCCAAATGGATGTGGTCGAGATTAATGAAGCTTTTGCTGCTCAAACACTCGCCGTCATGCGTGGACTCGGACTGGAAAATGATGACCCGAAAATCAATTCTTGGGGTGGTGGCATTGCACTGGGACATCCACTTGGAGCGTCGGGTGCTCGTCTAGTTACAACGGCAATCAATCGACTCCATTACTCACAAAAGAGATTCGCTTTGTGTACCATGTGCATAGGCGTTGGGCAAGGCATCTCGGTTATCTTAGAACGTGTTTGACAAACAGCATGTCCATCGTTGTTACCTACAATAAGCTAGTCGAATTTGGTGATTGCGATCCCGCTCGTATCGTGTGGTTTCCAAACTACTTTAAATGGATTGATGCAGCATCGAGAAACTACTTCACCCAACGTGGCGTTCCCCCATGGCATGCAACAGAACGTGAGTTCGGAATTCTAGGAACCCCAGTCGTTGATACTCACGCACAATTTACCAACACAGCGAGCTACGGCGACGTTCTGTCGATCCACACGCGGATCACGCAATGGCGAAAAACGAGTTTTGTAATGCACTATGAGGTGATGCGTGATCATTGTTCAATCATGACCTGCATCGAAACAAGAGTCTTTGCTAAGCACGTTGGCAACACTCCTGATAGCTCACACCATCAGATTAAGGCCATTCCAGTCCCTGAATTCATCAAGCAACTCTGTGGCTTTTCACAATGAAGTCCCGCTCACAATAAAAAGAGGCAGTTAGCTTGGTGCTCAAACTGCCTCTAGATGAACCACTGTTAACCCATATTTACGGCGAGATAGGAGAAATCTTGCTAACTTTACGCCCGTAATATTCCGTCACATACAAAACCCCATTCGCATCTGTTGTGATTCCTGTGGGGGCGTCGAAAGTTGCTGCAACACCAGAACTCAGTGTAGGAGCCAGCGTAGTGACAACACCTGCCGCAGTGATCTTGCGGATCTTGTTATTTCCTTGATCCGCTACATACAGGTTTCCACTCGTGTCTTTGGTGATGCCGTATGGACTGTTGAATTTTGCATTTGTTGTCGTGCCTTCTGCAAAGCCCTGCGACGAGCCCGCGAATGTCGTCACGGTGTTTGAGGTGTCTATCTTCAGGATCAGACTGTTCGTGTAATCACTGGCATAAATGTTGCCACTCGCATCAACTACAACACCTAATACAGATGGGAAGTTGGGTAGCGGGATTGATCTGCTCAGCGCACCAGCAGACGTAATAACTGAGATGTAGCCAAACTGATCCGATACATAAAACTTGTCGGTTTGACTGTCAAAGTAAATCGCTGCAGGCGTAGTGATGTTCGAATCAATTGCGTTTATATCAATAAACGTAGACACAACACCCGCACTTGTGACCTTCTTGATTATGGTTGAGTCTGTTTGAACAATGTACAAGTTCCCACTTGCATCAAAAGTCAAGCCGACTGGTGATATCAATCCTGAGACAAAGGCTGATTGCTGGTTGCTTGTGGTTATCTTGGAGACAGTATCCCAGGCACTGGAAACGATAGGAACAATACCTGGGTCACTTCCAGAATCATCCCGCCATTGAGCAACATAAACATTTCCTTGCGCATCCACAGCAACGCCGGTGGGGGCTGGGTTATCAGTTGCCGTGCTCACCAGCGTACTTGCCCTTGATGCTGATTCAACACAAGAGACAGCCACATTTGTGACATTACTTGTCACCGAACCACTACTAGGGTTGGCTGTAACAGAACACCACCTGAAGCCCTTAGGTTGCGTCCCAACCGTCACGGCGTAGCTTGCACCACTGGCAACACTTGTAGAAAATGCGAAACTTATAGCTGAACTACCGTTACCGCTACCTAAAACGGTAAGGGGGTCTGTGTTGTTATTGTTCAACGTGACCTGCAATCCATTTGGAAGCCCAGTAATGCTTCCACTAATAGTGTAGGTACTTGCCGGAGCATTTGCACAAACGATACTCACACTGGTCACATTGGCTGTTACACCCGCGCCGCTACCAGAGTTGTTTGCGACTGAACAAACTTGTCCCGTGGGTTGCGTGCCAACTGTCACGCTATAGCTTCCATTTAGCGCTACAGGTTGCGAGAACACAAAACTGCTGTTAGAGGTCACAGTGAGCGCATCTGCTCCATTGTTTTGCAGCGTCACCTGCTGCCCGTTGGACAACCCGGATACGCTGCCTCCAATCGTGTAGCTATTGGCTGTAGCT